>JAUWLK010000218.1 GCA_030613745.1 Flavobacteriaceae bacterium
AATTTTAAAACAATTATCAACAAATTGCTTGTATTTGGTAAAGGTAGTTCCTTTTATAATCCTATCTCCACCATATCTTTCGTCATTAAATATGGGGTGACCAATATGTTTAAAATGAGCTCTAATTTGATGGGTTCTACCAGTTTCTAACTTACATTGAACCAAAGTAACATAACTAAATCGTTCAATAACTTTATAATGTGTTGCCGCATGTTTGCCAAAATCTCCATCAGGAAAAACATCCATTTGTAAACGGTTTTTTAAACTACGACCAATATTTCCTTCAATGGTTCCTTCCTCATTTTCAACATTTCCCCAAACCAAAGCAAGGTACAACCTGTCGGTAGTACGATCAAAAAATTGTTTTGCCAAATTTGCCATTGCAAATTCAGTTTTTGCAACAACTAGTAATCCACTGGTATCTTTATCAATACGATGAACTAGTCCAGGACGTTCATTACTATTTTTTGGCAAATTTTCAATATGATAAATAAGTCCGTTTACTAAAGTACCACTATAATTACCATGACCGGGATGCACCACCATTCCTGCAGGTTTATTTACAACAATTACGGCTTCATCTTCATAAACTATATCAATTGGAATATCTTCGGCAACCAATAAATTTTCATGTGGTGGATGTGCTAAAACTACCCTAACCACATCTTTGGCTTTTACCTTATAATTTGATTTTACCACAACATCATTCACCAAAACATTTCCTGCTTTTATTGCTTGTTGAATTTTATTTCGTGTAACATTTTCAATAAAATTCATTAAAAATTTATCCACTCGAAGTGGTTCCTGACCTTCACTTGCAGTAAACTTAAAATGTTCGTAAAGTTCGTCGTTAACTATATCTTCAGGATTTTCATTCATTATTGAATGGTATCTTTAATTACTACTTTTAAAGTATCTCTTTTTCTTTCTTCCAAACCATCACCTAAAACCAAATCAATTATAGTGTTTTTTGGCAATTTATTCCCAGGCATTATTTCTTTATTGTTTATTTCTAAACCACGAACCACATCTTTACCTAAATCAGGAATAAATCTTTCCTTTCCTATTCTAAATCCTACTGATTTTAATTGAATAACTACCTGACGCTTAGTTTGATCTAAAACATTTGGTATTGTTATTTTTCGATATCCTGAAGGGTTTAATGTTAAATATATTTTTCTATTCTCTTTTACAAAATCACCGGCAACAGGATTTTGTTCAATAACTGATTTTGGTGGATATTTAGGGTTAAAACTGGCAGAATCAATAACTATAAAATTTAAATTGATTTTTTGTAAAACTTTTTCTGTTTTATCCAAGGTAAGTTTATCAAGATTTGGTACTTCAATTTTTTTATCGTGTTTGGTATGATAATTTAACCATTTCATCAAACCAAAAATCAATAACAAAACAATTACAATTATACTAATAATCGTTCTTAAAAACTCTTTACTTTTTATATATTGAAACATATATTTAGTCATTTATTATTTTTCAAATATACTTTAAAAAATAATATCATTAAAAAATGCTTTATAACAATTCAAGTTCTTTTTTGTAAGTTTGTAACAAGTCATTAAAATCTAAAATGAAAAAAAATATTGCCATTATTATGGGAGGATATTCCTCTGAAGTTGAGATTTCATTACAAAGTGGAAATGTAGTTTATCAAAATTTAGATAGGGGAAAATATAATTTATTTAGAGTTCATATTTTAAACGAAAAATGGGTTTATGTTGATGAAAATGAAACTGAGCATCCAATAAATGTTGGAGATTTTACCACTATCGTAAACGGGTATAAAATAAAATTTGATTGTGTTTTTAATGCAATTCATGGGCATCCCGGAGAAGATGGTACCATTTTGGCCTATTTTGAAATGCTAGGTGTAAAACATACTTCTGCACCATTTTATCAAATGGCAGTAACTTTTAACAAACGTGATACTTTGAGTTTTTTAAAACCTTATGGTATAAAATCTGCTATCTCACATTACATGAATAAAGGTGATAAAATTGATGTGGATTTTATTATAAAAAAAATTGGTTTACCTTGTTTTGTAAAACCAAATAAAGGTGGTTCAAGTTTTGGAATATCTAAAGTTCATACTAAAAAAGAATTAATTCCTGCAATTGAAAAAGCATTTGAGGAAGATAATGAAATACTTATTGAAGAATTTTTAGATGGTATAGAGGTATCTGTAGGAATTATTCAATATCAAAATAAAATTAAAGTTTTACCAATTACTGAAATTGTTAGTGAAAATGAATTTTTTGATTTCGAAGCAAAATATTTAGGAAAGTCACAAGAAATTACTCCTGCAAGAATTTCTGTAAAACAAGAAATAAACGTTAAAAAAGCTGCCGAAAAAATATATAAAACTTTAAATTTAAGTGGAATTTCAAGAGCAGATTTTATCTTTGTAAAAGATGAACCTTATTTTATTGAAATGAATATGGTGCCAGGAATTACTACTGAAAGTATTTTACCTAAACAAGCTATTGCAGCAGGAATAAGTTTACAAGAATTATTCGGAAGTGCTGTTGAAGCAGCATTAAATAAATAAAAATTATGAATAAAGCAGTTTTCCCAGGATCATTTGACCCGCTCACTTTAGGACATACCGATATCATTAACAGAGCCTTACCTCTTTTTGATGAGATAATTATTGCCATAGGTACAAATTCTACAAAAAAATACATGTTTACTTTAGAACAGCGTAAAATGTTTATAGAAAAAACCTATCAAAATAATCCAAAAATTAAGGTAGATACCTATGAAGGATTAACTATTAATTATTGTAAAAAAATTAACAGTGATTTTATTTTACGGGGATTAAGAAATCCAGCTGATTTTGAATTTGAAAAAGCTATTGCACAAACCAATCGTAAAATGTCAAAAATTGAGACAGTTTTTTTATTGACAAGCGCAGACACATCTTTTATAAGCTCAAGTATTGTAAGGGATATATTACGAAACAATGGCGATGTTTCAATGTTAGTGCCTAACATTGTTATCAAAGAATAAATGAAATATCTCCTCCCATGCTTTTTTTTTATTATTTCATTTGCCAATGCACAAGATTTTACAACTATTTTTGAAAAAAGTAATGGAAAAGAAACAGCCACTTATGATGAAACCATAACATTTTATAAAAATTTAGCAAAAGAATATTCTGAAATATTTATTTATGAAATTGGTGAAACCGATTCTGGAAAACCACTACATTTAGTTGTCTATGATACTAATAAAAATTTTAAATTAGAATATCTCCCCAAAAGCAATAAAAACGTCATTCTAATCAATAATGGAATTCATCCCGGTGAACCTGACGGAATTGATGCAAGTATGATGCTTTTGAGAGATATTGTTCAAAATAATGATCTAAAAAAACAATTTAAAAATATTACCATTTGTGTTATTCCCATTTATAATATTGGAGGAAGTTTAAATAGAAATTCTACCAGTAGAGTAAATCAAAACGGACCAAAATCTCACGGATATAGAGGAAATGCCAGAAATTACGATTTAAACAGAGACTTTATTAAAAACGACACTAAAAATGCTCAAACCTTTACTAAAATTTTTCATTTGGTAAATCCAGATATTTTTATTGATAATCACGTTAGTAATGGCGCTGATTATCAATATACTATAACTCATTTACTTACACAACACAATAAATTAGGAGGTGATCTGGGCAAATTTTTACATCAAAAAATGTCGCCTGAAATTGAAAAAGGATTAAATGAGGAGGATTTATTCATTACACCTTATGTCAATGTCTTTAATCGTGTTCCTGATGGTGGATTTTCTCAATTTTTTGACACAGCAAGGTATTCAACCGGATACACAACTTTATTCAACACTTTAGGTTTAATGATTGAAACTCACATGCTAAAACCATATGCAAATCGTGTGGATGCTACTTATAAATTATTGTTTCAAATTTTGAATTTTTTAAAAGATAACGGACAAGAAATTACCTTATTAAGAAATAAATTATTTGATGAATTTATCTCAAAAAAAACTTATCCCATTCAATGGGAAATAGATAGCTCAAAAACTACAACTCTAAACTTTAAAGGATATGAAGGTAAATCTATAAAAAGTGAAGTAACTGGTTTAAATAGATTAAAATATGACCGGTCAAAACCATTTACCAAACCAGTAACTTACTACAATTTTTTTAAGCCAAAAAAAGAGATTACTATCCCAAAAGCATACATAATTCCACAAGGATGGTGGAATGTAATTAAACTACTTCAAAACAATAATATAAATATGTATCCATTTAAAAATGATACAATTATAAATGTTGAATCTTACAAAATTACAAATTACAAATCTGTTAAAAAACCTTACGAAGGG
>JAUWLK010000155.1 GCA_030613745.1 Flavobacteriaceae bacterium
GCTGATTTCAAGCCTGCAACTCCACCACCACCAGTACTAAACACGTGACCAATATCATAATTTCCAGAACCAATTACATCATCACATGTTGTTTGGTTTTCAACTAACATTGCTAATCCATCATCATTTGAATATGGATCAGTATCCGAATCTAAAAAAATTATATCTTCATTATTAGGCACAAGTTGCATCGTGATTGCCAAATCATTTTCATAAATAGCATTCACTCTTGTCATAGCAGTTGTCATTGCCGCCAAAACTATTACTTTTTTTTGAGCTTCAGTTCCAGCCGATCCTCCAGCTACATCTATATGATATTGAGAATATTCACCAGTAGAAGCTAATGCCAAACGATAAGTTCTCAGCTTTTTATCATTTATAGTTTTAAAACTCAAACTTGATTTTTTTAGAGTTTCATAATTCTTGGTAAAGCATTTAAAATCATTATTTTCTATATTCAATTCTTTACGTGCATACACTCTATAGTTTTCTTTATCTTTTGAGATAGGATCAATATATTGTACATTTCTATCTTTAGTAACTAGCATTGCATGTAAGCCTAACTCATTAAAACTAAACCTTAATTTAATAGAATTATCATCTGTTCCTACTCCAACAAATGATTTATTATTAGGGTATTTTTTTGCTAAATCAGGATGCATAACCGGAGCTTCTTTTACCAAAAAAGATATCATTTTACCATTTTCATCAGGAAATTGCATCTTAAAACTAGAGGACTTCAAGTCAATTTCTCTATTTGGCGCATTTTGTAAGTTATTTTTAAAATCGGTTAATTTCAAATGAAAAGTTTGATATTTTTTAATATTGGCTTTTCTTTGAAGCTGAGTATTGCTTATTTTTGCTTCATCAATTTTTGACCACAAATTTTTTTGTTGTGCAAACAATTGATTGGTAAATAAAAAAAGAAATAAAAATAGTAATTTGATGTAATTTTTAACCATTTCAAATTTATTTGAATATGTTTTTACAAATTTAGGAAATTTATTTTAAGAAAAACCTCTAATAAATTACACTTACTAAAATCCGTTTTATGAAATTTACTTATTTAATTATATTTATTCATTTAGTTATTAGTTGTAAAACACAACCAAAACTTACGCAAAACAATCATCTTGTACTTCAAAATATTAATTGCCCAGAAGGAGGTGATTGTGTGTTTGAAGTTTTAAAAGATTCTAATTTACAAATTAAAACAGATGAATTTGGAAAGCTTTATCCCGAAATTATTCCTGGAGATAAATTGGTAATTAAATATCAATTCAAAAAAGATGAAATTAAAAATACAGCTGACAGCAATTATTCTGAATTTGTTTATTTTGAAATTAACAAGGATGATAAACAACTCATTTTAAAAGATGTAGAACTACAAAAAGTGAAAATGCTATTTGGCAGAATTTGTTTTTGCAGAGGAGCTATGGGTTATTTTAAAGTTACAGAAGGAGATTTATTTTTATCTAATTACGACCATAAATTGCAAATAGACTTGAAATTTAATGTAAAGAAAATTCCTCAAATTGTAACCGAAATAAAAGAAAGCATAAAGTATTAACTGGTATGATGGCAGCTAGTCTTTGCATCAGGTATTCAGTAAAACTTATGACTATAACCAATAAAAAAACTAAACACTACAATTAAACATTCCATTTTAAAACTTTTAATTACTTTTGAAATCTCTAAAAAAAGATTCGTGAAAGTTCATCATACCATTAAAAATTTTAAAGAAAAAAAGCATTCTACAATTTTAACGATTGGAACATTTGATGGAGTACATGTTGGTCATCAAAAAATTATTTCTCGATTAAATCAAATCAAAACAAAAAGTAAAGACAAATCAATAATTTTAACTTTTTTTCCTCATCCACGAAGAATAATACATTTTGGAAATGAAATTAAAATGTTAACCACAATTGATGAAAAAATTCAACTATTGGATAAATTTGGTTTAGATCATTTAGTTATTGAACCTTTTACCAAAGAATTTTCACGATTATCTGCTATAGATTTTATAAAAAATATTTTAATCAAACAATTGAATATTAAAACATTAATTATTGGTTATGATCACCGTTTTGGAAAAAATAGAGAAGGTGATTTTGAACAATTACAAGAATATGGTGATTTGTACCATTTTGATGTAGAAGAAATTACTGTCCAAGAAATTGAAAATGTTTCAGTTAGTTCGACTAAAATTAGAAAAGCTATTGAAAAAGGCAATATTGAAAAGGCAAATTCTTATTTGGGTTATAATTATTTGTTAACCGGTGAAATTGTTAAGGGTAAAGGATTGGGTAGAAAATTAAATTTTCCAACCATAAATTTACATATCAAAGAAGCATATAAACTCATTCCTAAAACTGGCGTTTATATAACAAAATCATTAATAAATAACAAGGCTGTTTTTGGTATAATGAACATAGGTTTTCGGCCAACAGTTGAAGGGAAAAACCAAACAATTGAAATCCACCTTTTAGATTTTCAAGAAGATTTGTACGGTAAAAAAATGCAAATTGAAATACTAAAACGTTTAAGAGATGAGCAAAAATTTGATTCTATAGAAAACTTAACCCAGCAAATTAAAAAAGATGAATCTTTTGCCAGAGATTGGATAAAAAATCAAAATTGATATTATTCTACAATTACAATTCCATATTCTATTTTCATTCTTTACCTTTGCAATCTTAAAAAAACAAAATTTATGTTAACTGTTGCTTTTATACGAGAAAATAAAGACTTAGTTTTAAATGGTTTAGCCGTTAGGAATTTTACTGATGCTGAAAATATTATCAATCAGGTTATTGAAAAAGATGCTTCGCGTAGAGCCACACAAGCCAAATTAGACAATGCATTGTCTGAAAGCAATAAATTATCTAAAGAAATTGGCATATTATTTAAATCTGGTGAAGTTCAAAAAGCAAATATAGTTAAAGAAAAAACCGGTCAATTAAAAGAATTAACAAAAACATTGAATGAAAAACTATCAGCATACGAAGCTGAATTAAGTGATTTATTGTACCAAATTCCAAATATTCCTAATAAATTGGTTCCTTCAGGAAACTCAGAGAACGATAATGAAACTGTTTTTAGAGAAGGTGATATTCCTAAATTACATGATGGTGCTTTACCACATTGGGAATTGGCAAAAAAATATGACATTATTGATTTTGAATTGGGTAATAAAATTACAGGTGCAGGATTTCCTGTTTACAAAGGTAAAGGTGCAAAATTACAACGTGCATTAATCGCTTATTTTCTCGATAAAAATAGCGAAGCTGGTTATACCGAGGTACAACCTCCACTTTTAATTAATGAAGCTTCTGGTATTGGTACTGGGCAATTACCAGATAAAGAAGGGCAAATGTATCATGTAGGAATTGACAATTTATACTTGATTCCAACTGCTGAAGTTCCTGTTACTAATTTTTACAGAGATGTATTATTAAAAGAAAGTGATTTCCCAATTTGCAACACAGCCTATACACCATGCTTTCGTCGTGAAGCAGGTTCTTATGGTGCACATGTTCGCGGTTTAAACAGGTTACATCAATTTGATAAAGTTGAAATTGTAAGAATTGAACATCCTGATAAATCTTACGAAGCTCTTGAAGACATGGTTAATCACGTAAAAGGATTATTGCAAGAATTAAAATTACCATTTAGAATTTTACGCTTATGCGGAGGAGATTTAGGATTTACATCAGCTTTAACTTATGATTTTGAAGTGTTTTCAACTGCTCAAGACCGTTGGCTAGAGGTTAGTTCAGTTTCAAATTTTGAAACTTTTCAAGCCAATCGTTTAAAATTACGTTTTAAAAATAAGGAAGGTAAAAGTCAGTTAGCACACACTTTAAATGGAAGTTCTTTAGCTTTACCTAGAGTTTTAGCCGGATTATTGGAAAATTATCAAACAGTAGATGGAATTAAAATCCCTGAAGTTTTGGTAAAATATACCGGATTTGAAATAATAAATTAGTTGTTAAGCTTATTCGTACGCCATAAGCAAAACAGTAATATTTAAATATAACTCTTAAACTTAAGAAGCTTCTATCAATCTTTTATAATGATTCATAATCAATAAATCATTTAAATAAGCATTGATCTGACCTCTTTTCATATTGTTTTTTGCACTTTTTTTCGCTCTTTCGTAAAATTTTGTTATTTCGTTCATGATATAAAAAATTTGTTATTGATATCTATACTGTTAAGACAGCACTTTTTAATAAACGTTACATTTTAAGAAATATTTTATTAAAATTTTAACATTATCAAGCTTTTACATATTTAAACGCAAAAAACATAATGGAAAATCATGGAAATTTATTTTTTTAGTTGAACTTTTGTCTTTCAACTTTTAACTTTTACCTTTGACAACATGCAAAAAATATTATTAATTTTTCTCTTCCTTTTTTCCTTATCTACTTTTGCTCAAAAGATAGAATTGGCAAATTCTTATTTTAAAAAAGGTGAATACGAAAAAGCCATAATGTTGTATAGACCTTTACATGAAAAAAATCCAATACGTCGCGATTATTTTAAAAAACTATTAACCAGCTACCAACAAATTGAAAAATATGATATTGCTGATGATTTATTACAAAAACAAATTAAGAAATTTCCAGATCAAGTTTATTTAAATGTTGAAATAGGCTATAACTACCAATTGCAAAATAAAATTGATCAAGCTAATAGTTACTACATAAAATCTTTAAATTACGTTAGAAAAAATCCAAATTTCTGTTTTGCTATCGGGCAAATTTTCAAACAAAATCATTTATTAGATTACGCCTTAGAATCTTATAAAATAGCTAAAAGTTTAAACCCAAAATTAAACACAGAAATTAGAGAAGCTCAAATTTATGGTGAAAAAGGAGACTTAGAAAAAATGTTTAACTCTTACCTAAATCTGATTGAAAAAAATGAAAAATATTATCCTTCTATACAAAGATATATAGCATTATTCATTACTGATGACAATAAAGATCAAACCAATATTTTATTTAAAAAACTTCTTTTAAAAAGAGCTCAAAACAATCCTAATAATTCTTGGAATATTTTATTAAGCTGGTTGTACATGCAACAAAAGGAATACGATAAAGCTTTTATACAAGAAAAATCTTTATTTAAACGTAATCCTATAAATCTAATCCGAATTCAAGAAGTTGGTATTGTTTCCTATGAAAATAAAGATTTAGAAACAGCACAAGCTATTTTTAAATTTATTTTAGAGAACAGCCTTAAAATTTTTATTGATCAAAAAACTGTTTTGCAATCTCAAATCTATTTGTTACAAATTGATAATGAATTAGCAACTTCAAATAATGAAGTTGATAGCGTAAATAAAAAATTCCAAAACTTATTGCAACAATACGGACTAAATAATACTACTATTGATTTGCAAATAGCTTATGCAAATTTTTTAAGTTTTACTTATGATCAACCTAAAAAAGCAATTCAAATTTTAACCGAAGCTATACCTTTAGCAAATTCAAAATTACAAAAGGGATCAATCCAAATTAATTTTGCAGATATTTTGGTTTATAATAATCAATTTAATCAAGCGTTAATTTTGTATTCGCAAGTGCAAACCGATTTAAAAAATAGCACTTTAGCACAAACTGCGAGATTTAAAATAGCTCAAACATCATATTTTAAAGGCGATTTTAAATGGGCGCAAATTCAGCTAAAAGTATTAAAATCATCAACTTCGCAACTTATTGCTAATGACGCTTTAAATCTAAATTTACTCATTAACAACAATATAGTGAATGATAGTATTCAAGATGCTTTAAAAATTTATGCTAAGGCTGATTTATTAGCTTATCAAAATAAAAACAAACAAGCTATTGAGACTTTAAATATAATATTGAAAAACTTTAAAGGTCATGTTATTGAAGATGATGCTTTATTTAAACAAGCCGAATTATTAACTAAAACAGAAAATTATTTTCAAGCTGAAAATAATTATTTAAAAATTATTGAAATTTATCATGAAAGTATCTTAATTGATAGTACTTATTATTATTTAGCCGAATTATATTTAAACAAAATAAACAAACCAGAGGAAGCTAAGGAAATGTATCAAAAAATAATTTTTGAACATCCTTCAAGTATTTATTTAGTTGATGCTCGTAAAAAATACAGAAAATTAAGAGGTGATGATATTCAATAACTAATGGTAATTGGTAAAATAGTAATTCTGTCACAAATAAATGTCTATTATATTCAACTTTTTTATCTTCGCTATTTTCTTCTTAATTCTTACTCCTTTCTTCTACTCCCGTTTTCTTTTACTAAATTAAATATAAACTTTGCGTAACTTTGAATAAATTTAAGAATAATGACAGTTAGAGCAAAAAAACATCTCGGACAACATTTTTTAAAAGATGAAAATATTGCTAATAAAATTGCAAATTCTT
>JAUWLK010000054.1 GCA_030613745.1 Flavobacteriaceae bacterium
GATCATATCACTCTCAGTAACTCTAGATTCATTAATCGCACCAGAACCCGTATTAGGTACCCAAGAAGAACCTAAATCTGTTCTTTCATCTTTTTCAAAATTCGCAAAGAAAAATAATTTATTTTTAATTATAGGTCCACCAATACTAAAACCGTATTGTTTTTGTTCTAAATCTCCTTTAAATACATCATCTCCTTTAACCTTTCCACCAGTCATATCATCATTTCTAAAAAAACCATAAACTGTACCGTGAAATTCATTGGTACCACTTTTGGTTACTGCATTTACTGAAGCACCTGTAAAACCGGACTGTGTAACATCATATGGAGCAATAGATACTGAAACTTGTTCAATAGCATCTAAAGAAATTGGTGTTGCACCTGTTTGTCCACCTGGAGTTGGGGAGTCTAAACCAAATGGATTGTTAAAAATAGATCCGTCTAGTGAAAAATTATTGAACTGGTCATTTCTACCACCAAATGAACCTCCACTTGCAGAAGGTTCTAAACGAGTAAAATCACTGGTTGATCTAGAGATTGTAGGTAGTGTTGTGAGTTCTTTTCTACCAACACTAGTTTCAGCACCTGTACGGTCATTTCCAAATGTTTTGTCAGCTGAACCTTGAATAACAACTTCTTCTAATTCTTGACTTTTTTCTTGTAAAACCATTGAAAAGTTAAAGGATTTACCCAAAGTAAGATGAACATCAGTAATTTTTTCGGTTTTCATACCTACATAACTAATAGTTATAGTATAAGGACCGCCTATACGCATGTTACGTAAATTTACCACACCACCAAAATTTGTTGTACTACCATATTTTGTTCCTGTTGGTGTATGAACGGCAACAACACTAGCACCAGGTAGGGCTTGATTAGTGTCATCATTGACAGTACCATGCATTGATGAAGTTGTAACCTGAGCATATCCGGTTAAAGAAACCACAATTGCCAGGATTAGAGTAAATAAGGAATTTTTTATCATAATATTATTTATTTGAATTTTGAGCAAATGTAAAAAAAAAAGCCCATTCAATTTGAATGGGCTTAACATTTTATTAACTATTTGTTAATTACTTTTTTTCAGCGATAACTTCAAAAGGTAAATCAACAATAACATCTCTGTGTAGTCTAACCTTGGCATTGTATTTGCCTAGTCTTTTAACTAGATCACCAGCAATAGAAATAAATTTCTTTTCAATTTCATGACCGTCATTTGCTAAAACTTCAGCAATATTGGCATTACTAATTGAACCAAATAATTTATCACCTTCACCAGTTTTTGCAGATATTTTTAATTCTAAAGATTTTATTGCTTCAGCCAGCTTTTTAGCTTCATCAACAATATTTTGTTCTTTATATGCTCTTTGTTTTAATGTTTCTGCTAATACTTTTTTTGCAGATGCAGTTGCCAAAGCGGCATATCCATGAGGGATTAAATAATTACGTCCATAACCATTTTTTACAGTTACTAGGTCGTCTTTAAATCCTAAGTTTGCTACGTCTTGTTTTAATATAAGTTCCATAATGTTTTCTTGATTATTATTTTAACATATCACCTACATATGGCATTAAAGCCAAATGACGCGCTCTTTTTATTGCTTGAGAAACTTTTCGTTGGTATTTTAACGAAGTTCCAGTTAATCTACGAGGTAAAATTTTACCTTGTTCGTTCACTAAATACATTAAAAAATCAGCATCTTTATAATCAATATATTTGATACCATTCTTTTTAAATCGACAGTATTTAACTTTTACTTTTGTGTCAATTTCTAAAGGAGTTAGATATCTAATCTCTCCTTTACTACCACCTTTTGCTTGTTGTTCTAATGTTGCCATTATTTTTTAGGATTTTTAGATTTAACTCTTTCTTTTCTTTTTTCAGCCCATGCAGCTGCATGTTTATCTAACCTTACAGTTAAATAGCGCATAATGCTATCATCTCGTCTGAATTCTAATTCAAATGGAGATATAGCATCGCCATTTGCTTTGAATTCAAATAAATTATAAAATCCGGTTTTTTTCTTTTGGATCGGGTAAGCTAATTTTTTTAAGCCCCAATCTTCTTTGTAAATCATTTCGGCACCTTTAGAAACCAAGTAGTCTTCAAACTTCTTTACTGTTTCCTTTACCTGAGTATCAGATAAAACGGGATTCAAAATGAAAACAGTTTCGTAATGATTCATATTTAATTATTTAATGTTAAATTTTAAGCGTGCAAATATACAATATTAATTTCTATTTTTTTTACTTTTGCATTTTAAAATTTAATATGAAATATACACAACTTACCAAAGAACAATTTGAGGAATTACATGAAGAATTTGCTAAATTTTTAGCTACTCAAAAAATTGATATGTCTGAGTGGGAAAAAATCAAAACTAATGAGCCTGAAATAGCAGATGAAGAGCTTAATTTGTTTAGTGACTTGGTTTGGGAAAAGGTACTTAATAGCACAAATTATTTAGAGCACTTTTCAAAAGATTCTTTAAACCTTTTTAAATGTAATGAGACTGAAATACAACGGATAGTTGTTAAAGTAAATAAACAAAATATTAATTTTTTAGATAAAAATGATTTTAATTGGTTTTTAGATAATTCCAAAGACAGCTCAATAGAATATTTTAAAGGACAAAAAGCATTTTCAAAAAAAAGAAATACTGAAATTTTTGAATTAATTCAGCAAGGAAGTGTTGTTTCTAAAGGAGAACTTTATGAGGCAGTTTTGAAAATGATTTCTTAGTGAGTAGTTGGTATCAGGTATTAGAATATTTGATATTGAGTAATTTATGATAAAGACTGCTAACTGCGGACTGAAGACTAAGCAATTGTGGATTTGTTTAATTGTAGATTTGTGTAACTACTATGGCGGTGAATTTTTAGTTATTTAATTTCAATACTGTTTGTTGTCAACTTAAAGCTGAAGATTATTTTAACACTGAAATTAACTTTTCAACTCCTATGCTTGCTTTTTCTGAAAATACAGTGAGGTTATCATAACTATTATTGTTGATATTTGGTTTGGGGTCAATAAAATATATTGGTGTATTTACGGGTATATAATGTATTAAACTTGCTGCTGGATATACTTGCATAGACGTACCAATAATTACAAGTATATTTGCTTTTTTAGTTATTTCAATGGCTTTATCTAGCATTGGCACAGCTTCACCAAACCACACAATATGAGGTCTAAGCTGACTACCATTTTTACAATAATCTCCAATTTTTAAATCTTTTATCCATGTGTAAACCAAATTTTCATTGCTTATGCTTCTAACTTTTAATAACTCACCATGTAAGTGCAAAACATTTGTACTACCTGCTTTTTCGTGTAAATCATCAACATTTTGTGTGATTATTTCAATATGGTATTGTTTTTCAAGTTGCACTAATAATTTATGTGCTTTGTTTGGTTTGACTTGTAAAAGTTGTTTTCTTCTTTGGTTGTAAAAATCGAGAACTAATTCCTTATTTTTATACCACCCTTGTGGAGAAGCGACTTCCATTACATCATGTCCTTCCCATAAGCCGTTAGAATCTCTAAATGTTTTAATACCGCTTTCAGCACTTATCCCTGCACCCGTTAATACAACTATTTTTTTCATAATAAATTTAATTATTCTTTAAAATTAAGAACTAACAAACTAATATCAAATATTTTGGAACTAAATCTAGATAAAACATAATATAACTTTGTTTAGTTATTAAAATTTTAATGATTGTTAAAAACATTAAGCATACATTCATTATTTGTCAAAAATAATAAAGAGTTTTTTGAGTCAAAAAAAATATTTTATAAAAACTGTAACATAATTCTATTTGTTCAGTCTTATATGAAAAGGTACTATGTAAAACAAAGTACTATACAAGCTAAAAACTTTAAAAATTAAATATCATGAAAAAATTTATTATTCCTTTCTTTCTAATTGTAAGTTTAACAATATCAGCTCAGTTTACAGAATATAAAACAATTAATTTTGGAAAAGCATTAAGTTATAATTATAAAACTGTAACTAATAATATATCAAATACAATTTTTGATTCTTTATTTGAAATAAATGAAGAGGAAGAAGATGAGCCTTTTGATTTTGATATTCAAAACTATTTACCAATTGGTTTTAATCCATATAAATTAATGTTTAAAGCATATAGTAACTTATTTGAATATTTATTTGAAGAAGAAGATGCATCGTTTGATTTTGATACTGAAGAATATTTGCCAAAAGGATTTAGTCCATATTATGATATAGTATTAATAGAAGAATATGAATTATTAAATGAAGAGGAAGACGCACCGTTTGATTTTGAAACTAGAATATATTTACCAGAAGATTTTAATGTCTATAAAATATAATCAATAAAAACCTTAAAGTGTCTAATCTAAAAAGAGGGTTGAAAATATTTTAACTCTCTTTTTTATTTAAAAATTTCTATATTTTTTAGATATATCAAAAACATGTTCTAATATTTTTATATCTTTTTCGGTAAAATCTTCATTTTTACGTTTTATTACTAGGCTTGCAGTTGTTTTAGCTTTTTCAATTTGGTAAGTTGTAAAACCTGCTGCACCACCCCATGAAAAAGAAGGGATGAAATTTCGAGGAAAATTGCTTCCGTAAATATTTGTACTGACACCAATAACGGTTCCTGTATTAAACATAGTATTAATTGCACATTTAGAATGATCTCCCATTATTAAGCCACAAAATTGTAATCCTGTTTTTACAAAACGTTCTTTTTGATAATCCCACATTTTGATTTCAGCATAATTGTTCTTTAAATTTGAGTTATTAGTATCAGCTCCAATATTACACCATTCACCTATTACTGCATTTCCTAAATATCCTTCATGCCCTTTACTGCAATATCCTGAAAGAATAGCATTGTTAACTTCACCACCAATTTTACATTTTGGACCAAGTGTAGTTGGACCGTATACTTTTGTTCCCATTTTTACAACTGAGTGTTCCCCCATTGCAAAAGGACCACGAATCATGCTACCTTCCATAATCTGAGCATGTTTTCCAATATAAATCGGACCTTTTGAAGCATTTAATACACCAATTTCAATTTCAACATCTTTCTCTAAAAAAATTTGATCTTTATTGATACAATGTACTGTATTAGGAATAGGTGCAGATATTCTATTTTTGGTTATGAGTTTAAAATCAGATTCTAAAGCTTCACCATTATTAGTAAAAATATCCCAATTGTATTTTATTTGTATAATATCATCAGTAAAATTAATGATTTGATAGTTATCAAAATTAACTTCTTTTTGTGTATCAGTTGTATGAAATGCTATAATTTCATCTTCTTTAAAAACTGCTTGATTCTTTTGTAATTTTTTAATTGTACCAATTAAATTTTCAGTTGGTAAAAAGGAAGCATTTATCATAATGTTATTTTCCATTTCAACCATAGGATATTTATCTTCTAGGTAATCTTCTGTTAAAGTTGTTGTGGTAGTATTTAACCATTTTTCCCATTTTTCTCTTATGGTTAGTATACCAATTCTTATTTCGGCTACAGGTTTAGTATAAGTTAAAGGTAGTAAGTTGACACGAGAGCTGCCATCAAATAATATATAGTTCATTTCTATAAAATTTACACAAATATAAGTTTTTATTTATATGAAAAAGTAAACAATTTAAAACGAAATATATTATAAAAAAACGAAAATAAATTTGATTGTTTGTTTATGTATAAGATTTATAATAAGTGTAAAATAATTATATATACTTTTAAAAATAAACTGATTTTGGCAAAAGAATATTTTTATATTTGCAAATAATGAAAAATAAAAGATTTCGTTTAAAGTTTTTTATAACGTTTTTAATTTTAAGTAGTTGTCAATTAATTATTTCTCAGAGAGATTCAATTGTAACAACGAATATTTATACTCAAATTAAACCACTTCAATTTGGTAATACTTTTCACAGTTATGATGAGAAGAGCATTACTATTGATATTCCTAATTTTTTGAATACTACTGAGTACACTAAAAATTATACACAAAAATATTTAGTTTATAATCCTGTTAAAGATCCTAAACGTTTGCTTTATAACACTGGATTATTTGTTGGTGCAGCCATTGCTTCATTCGGGGTTTTATGGGTTTTACCTGATAGTTTTACCAATTGGAATAAAGACGAAATGTTAGATTATGGTTTGTTAAATAGGTGGAAAGATAATGTAACTGCCAGTCCGGTTTGGGATGAAGATACTTTTTTTTTAAATTGGATAATGCACCCATGGTCAGGAGGAGTTTATTATATGAATGCCAGAGGAAGTGGGTATAATAAATGGGAATCTTTTGCTTATACAGCGATAATGTCTACTTTTTTTTGGGAATATGGTATTGAGGCTTTTGCCGAAATACCTTCGTGGCAGGATTTATTAATTACTCCAATTGTAGGTTCTTTAGTAGGAGAACAATTCTTTAGATGGAAAGGAAAAATAATCCGAAATAAAAGAAAGGTTCTAAATTCAAGATTTTTAGGAGGAACATCCTTGTTTTTAATGGATCCTTTTAATCAAATACTAGATGGTTTGGGGTATAAGACTAAAAATAAAATACAAACATATTCAGCAATAGCTCCAATTGATTATGATTTTACAATAAATAAAACAATTTGGGGATTACAGGTAGTAATGCGGTTTTGACTATGTTTTACATTTTTCTAATTAAAGTGAATTGATAGCGTCATCCATCCAGGACAATCTATCTTTAGTCCAATTTTTTAAATAATTATTTTCCTCTGCATAAGTGTTTCCTACAAAATTATTAGGCCAAAGGTAGTTACCTAAAATATTCCAGGTTTTGAAATTTTCATCTATAGCTCCTGCTTTTTTCAAAGTATTTGTATAATTGTCAATTTTAGCAATGATAGATGCTTCTGAAAAAGTTCCTCCTCTAAGTATACTCCATCTCTCTTTTAATTGTGATACAAAAGCAGGGTCTTGCAATAATCTATCCCACCAAAAAGGGACCTGCCAAAAATCACCAGGACATCTTTCATTAAATTTATAAGCCCATACATTAGTATCACCACCACCACAATAATCGGCATTTCCAAAAGCCAGATTAAAATCCCAAATAGGCCCCATTTTTAATTTTTCATTCTTATCCTTATGCATAAATGTACTTAATCGGTATCCATCTACATTATTTGAAAGTTCGTTCAATAAAAAGAAATCAATAAAGCTAGATACATCTATATAAGTTGCATAACCAAGATCGATATCAGTAAAATTATCAGATGCCAATGCATCTTCAAAATCAGCTAGGTAAGTAGATATGTAGGCTTTTTGTTGTATTGTGATATCTTCAGCATCTGGGTACTCATACATAAAATTTATTTTTTGCCCAGAAGATGCATTGAGCGGAGCATATTGTGATGTAAAAGAATTGAGTTCATTATAACCATCACCTAAGTTAGTTCCAGCTGTTTTATCTATTTTTAATATATAACCCCCTGTTAAATCTTCTCCAGAATTTTCATCACCTTTTAATTTATTGATATCTATTCGTTCATTATCTCTTTTTAATTTTTCCATAAAAACATAAACTCCTTGATATTTATTATTTAAGGTAAGTTCTACAAAGATACTTCGGCTTGCATATCTTTCAATATCACGTGATAAATCATAGATTAATATATTTCTCATAAGTGATTTATCACTATATGGGCCATATAAAATCCAGTCTTCTTCTTCGGGAAATCCAAGTAATGAAACATCAATATCTTCATTGTTTACATCTCTTGTTTCTAATCCATAAGATTTTTTAGGAAAAGATTGTGAAGATGCTCCTCTAAATTCAATGCCGATATACCCTTCAAAAGAAATTTTACCTGCTTTTGAAATAGTTATTTGAGCAATTATCTTGGGTTCGTCAACAATATTACCACCATTAGTGTTAACAATAATTTGTGGCAATTGATCTTCAAGCTTTATTATAGGATCTTCCTGTTCCTCCTCATGATCAATAACATCATCACTACTGCAACTTGAATTTATAAAAATAAATAAAGAAAAAATATAAAAGAAATAGAAAAAACGATTGGTAGTAAAATGAATCTTCATAGTAATTATCTTTTTGAAATTCAAAATTAAATAAAAAAACGTCATCTTGAAAATTTTTGAACTTTTATCACTAATAAAAGATTAATTTTATATGATAAAACATACTATTGAATTAAAAATATTAATGAGAATTTGTAAGAGCTTCTATTATTTTATGTATGTTTAAATGTTTTTTAAAAATAATATGGTTAAAAAGTCATTTTTTTTATCAATTTTAATTGTATTGGCAGTAGCTTTATTTTTAAATCCTAATTTTAAAACAATAGCTGCGGGTGTTTCTATATTGCTTTTTGGCATGATAATGCTTGAAGAAGGGTTTCGATTTTTTACTAAAGGACCTCTTCAAAATATTTTAAAAAAAGCAACTGATAAGTTATACAAAAGCATAGGGATTGGTGCTATAGTTACAGCTTTAATTCAATCAAGTTCATTAGTATCTGTTATAACAATTTCTTTTATTAGTGCAGGTTTAATTAGTTTGGCGGGAGGTATAGGCTTAATATTTGGTGCAAATATAGGAACAACTGCTACTGCATGGTTGGTAGCAGGTTTTGGTTTAAAAATAAAGATATCAATATTAGCAATGCCAATGCTAATATTTGGAATTATTTTTTCATTTCAAAAAAAGCTTACTTTAAAAGGAATTGGAAACGTTTTAGCAGGATTGGGATTTTTCTTTTTAGGAATTCATTACATGAAAGAAGGATTTGATGTTTTTAAAGAGTATATAGATCTTACTCAATATGCAATCCCTGGGTTTTTAGGAGTATTAGTTTATACAGTTTTAGGAATAGTTATAACAACAATTCTTCAATCAAGTAGTGCTACTTTAGCTTTAATTTTGACAGCATTGGCAGCTGGACAAATAGAATATGAAAATGCTTTAGCTCTAGCAATAGGAGCCAATGTTGGTACTACTATTACTGCAATATTAGGATCTATTAGTTCAAATGTTTCAGGGAAAAGATTGGCAGGAGCACATTTAATTTTCAATGTAGTTACAGGAATTGTAGCCTTAGTATTGATTTATCCACTTGCTAATTTTGTAAATTATTTATCCAGTTTATTTGGTTTTTTAACTACCGATTACACTTTAAAATTAGCATTGTTTCATACTATTTTTAATATTTTAGGCGTAATGATAATGATTCCTTTTATAGGTAAATTAGAAGCATTTTTATTGCGTTATTTCAAAGAAAGAGTTGATAAAGATATTGATGAACCTAAATACCTTAACGAAGCGGTTTTAGAAGTACCAAGTTCAGTTGTTTTTTCTTTAGTGAATGAAACAAAATATTTATTTAAAAATGCAATATTTGAAATTGTAGCCCATGCATTAAATATTCACAGAGAGGATATTAAATCAGATAAAAAAATTAAAAAAGTTGTTAAAAAATCTACTGAGGACATGCATGTTGATGTTAAAAGTTTATACTATAAAAAAGTTAAAACAATTTATGGTGAAATAATAAATTACGCTATAAGAGCACAAAGCACATTACAATTAACAGAAAATCAAAATTATAAAATAACTGACATAAAGATTGCAAATCGCAAAATGGTAGAAATTATAAGAGATGTAAAGGAATTAGGCAAAAATGTTTCCTTTTATTTAAACTCTGAAAATGAATATATAAGTAAAGAATACGATAAGTTTAGAAAAAAAGTTGTGAAAGTATTACGTGTTATCTATTTGTTTAGAACTCAAGAAGATAAAGAAAAATATTATGTCAATCTTATAGAACTCAAAAACGAGGCAAAAAAAGAAATCCATAGAAGTAATAAATCTATCAATAAATTAATTAGAGATAATCTAATTACAGTAAATATGGCTTCTTCATTAGTAAATGATAATGATAATGTAAATGATATGATAAAAAAATTAATATCAGTTGCTGAACTTTTATATCTTGAAAAAGACCCATTGTTAGATAATGATGATTAGAATTCAGATATTAAAAACAATCCATAGAGTAAATCTATTTTATTTACTCAAATACATCTTACGTCTAGAATATAATTCATAAAACTGATCGTCTTTTAAACTATCGATAAATAAAATACTTTCACCGGTTGATTTCATTTCCGGACCTAAATTTTTGTTTACATTAGGAAATTTATCAAATGAAAATACTGGTTGTTTGATAGCAAATCCTTTTAATTTTGGGTTAAAATTAAAATCGGTAACTTTCTTTTCACCTAGCATAACTTTAGTGGCATAATTTACATATGGTTCATTATAAGCTTTAGAAATAAAAGGAACTGTTCTTGATGCTCTTGGATTTGCTTCAATAATAAATACTGTATCATCTTTAATGGCAAATTGTATGTTTATTAATCCTACAGTTTTTAATGCTAAAGCAATTTTTTTGGTATGATCTTTAATTTGTTGCATAACAAACGGACCTAAATTAAATGGAGGTAGCGTAGCATTTGAATCACCAGAATGCACACCACAAGGTTCTATATGTTCCATTATACCGATAATGTAAACATTTTCACCATCACAAATGGCATCAGCTTCAGCTTCAATAGCACCATCTAGATAGTGATCGAGTAATAAAACATTGTTAGGAATTTTTCTTAAAACATCAATTACGTGATCTTCTAATTCTTTTTTATTGATAACAATTTTCATTCCTTGTCCACCAAGAACATAACTTGGTCTTACTAATAGTGGAAAATCCAATTTATCTGCAACACTATCAGCCTCTTCAGCTGTTGTTGCTGTACCAAATTGAGGAAAAGGAATATCTAATTGGGTAAGTAATTCAGAAAAAAGTCCTCTATCTTCTGCTAAATCAAGAGCTTCAAAACTTGTTCCTATAATTTTTACACCATACTTACTTAATTTTTCAGATATTTTCAAAGCAGTTTGACCACCTAGTTGCACAATAACACCTTCGGGTTTTTCTAATTGGATAATATCCCAAATATGTTCCCAAAAAACAGGTTCGAAATATAATTTATCGGCTATATCAAAATCAGTAGAAACTGTTTCAGGATTGCAATTGATCATAATTGTTTCATAACCACATTCTTTTGCTGCTAAGACACCGTGTACACAACAATAATCAAATTCAATTCCTTGCCCGATTCTATTAGGCCCAGAACCTAAAACTATAATTTTTTTCTTTTTGCTTACCAGACTTTCATTTTCTGAATAAGAAACTCCATTGACAATCATTTCACTTTCAAAAGTTGAATAATAATATGGAGTCTCAGCTTTAAATTCGGCAGCACAAGTATCAACTATTTTGTATACTCTATTGATATTTAGCTCTTTACGTTTTTTATGTACTTCGCTTTCCCAACAGCCTAACATATGAGCAATTTGCCTGTCGGCAAATCCTTTTTGTTTGGCTTCAAGCAATAATGATTTGGGTAATGATTCCAAAGATTTATAGGATGAAATTTCTTTTTCAAGAATATTTAAAGCTTCATATTCTTTTAAAAACCACATATCAATTTTTGTGATCTCATGAATTCTGTTTAAAGGAATTCCCATTTGAATGGCATCATATATCACAAAAACTCTATCCCAGCTTGGGTATTTTAACTTCTCTAAAACCTTATCGTATTCTTTGATTCCTTTGCCATCAGCACCAATTCCGTTTCTACTAACTTCAAGTGATTGTGTAGCTTTGTGTAATGCTTCCTGAAAAGAACGGCCTATACCCATTACTTCACCTACAGATTTCATTTGTAAACCAATTGTTCTTTCAGCCCCTTCAAATTTATCAAAGTTCCAACGTGGGATTTTTACAATAACATAATCTAAAGTTGGTTCAAATAGGGCAGAAGTATTTTTTGTTATTTGATTTTCTAACTCATCTAAATGGTAACCAATAGCTAATTTAGAAGCAATTTTTGCAATTGGGTAACCTGTTGCTTTTGATGCTAAAGCAGATGAACGTGAAACACGAGGGTTAATTTCAATAGCAATGAGATCTTCTTTTTTATCTGGACTCATGGCAAATTGAACGTTACATCCTCCAGCAAAATCTCCAATAGATCGCATCATTTTAATTGCCATATCACGCATTCTTTGATAAGCTGTATCACTTAATGTCATTGCTGGTGCTACTGTAATTGAGTCTCCTGTATGAATACCCATTGGATCCATATTTTCAATGGTACAAATAATTACAACATTATCATTCTTATCGCGTAGTAATTCTAATTCAAATTCTTTCCATCCAAGTAAAGCTTTATCAATCAATACCTCATGTATTGGAGATGCTTCTAAACCACGTTGTAATAATTCATCAAATTGTTCTTTTTTATAAACAATTGAAGCTCCTGATCCACCCATAGTAAAATAAGGTCTGATAACAAATGGAAACCCATATTCTTGAGCAATTTCTTTACCTTTTAAAAATGAAGTGGCAGTTTGTGAAGGTGCTTGAGGAATACCAATTTTATTCATTAAAACACGGAACTTTTCTCTATCTTC
>JAUWLK010000311.1 GCA_030613745.1 Flavobacteriaceae bacterium
GAGAATTGGTGATACTTTAATAACTGCACCAACGAGTGATAGAATTTTAGATGGTATTACCCGAAAAAGTATCATTGCCATTGCCGAAGACGAAGGAATTAATGTAGAAGTAAGAAGAATTACTGTTAATGAAATTATTGAAGCATCAAATAATGGAACTTTAAAAGAAATGTTTGGAGCAGGTACTGCTGCTGTTATTTCTCCAATTTCAGGCTTCGGATTTCAAGACAAAGATTATGATTTACCAGAAATTGAAAACAGTTATGCATCAAGAATGAAAAAACGTATTACAGATATTCAATACAACCGTGCTGAAGATAAATTTGGATGGCGGTATGAAGTGAAATAAATAATTAGTATTAAATAAACCTACAAAGTTGTACAGCTTTGTAGGTTTTTATTTCTCCAAAATCTTTTTTATATCTGGTTTAAAATAATTTGGGCCTTTCATTACTTTTCCATCTTCACGATAAATAGGTTTCCCGTCTCCGCCCAACTTACTCATATTACTTTTTTGAATTTCATTAAAAACTTCTTCAATTTTATATTGCATTCCATGTTCTAAAATTGTACCGCATAAAATATAAAGCATATCACCAAGAGCATCAGCAACCTCCACCAAATCATTATTTTGTGCAGCTTCAAAATACTCTTCATTTTCTTCAGCCATTAAATCAAAACGAAGCTTTAATTTTTCTTCTGATAATTTAGCAATTGGAATCTCTTTAACTCCTAATCCAAATGCATTATGAAAGTCTTGTACTGCTTTTAATCTTTTTTTCATCAATTTATGTTTTCATAATTAAACTTGCAGGTAAAATTTGCATTACACATGCTATTAATCTCCACCTTTTTGTGATATAAGCTTTTTTCTTTTTACGCTTAATAGCGGTATAAATTTGTTTTGTTGCTTTATCTAAGGTTGCCATTCCAAAAGTATCACCTAAAGCCATTTTAGTATCCACAAAACCCGGAGCAATATCAGTAACATATATATCAGCTTTACTGCGTTTAGCTTTCATCCAAAGTGATTCTAAATAATTATTTTGAAATGCTTTTGAGGCAAAATAAGCAGGTACATGCCTGTTTCCTCTTATTCCGGCAACAGAAGATATTCCCACCAAATGCCCAAAACCTTGCTTATGGAAAAAATTATAGGCTAATCCATAAATTTTAACTGCACCAATTACATTTACTTCAAGTGTTGGTAGCTCTTTATTCCATTCTAAATTATAATTTGGATCAGCCACACCCGAACTATAAACAATTAAATCAACCGTTTCAAGCTCTTGAGTTAATTCTTGAAAAACTTTTTCAGAAGATTCTAAATTAGTTACATCATGCTTTTTTATAATATATTTATTCGGATTAGTGGATTGTATTTCTTTTAACTTTTCTTCTCGCCTACCCGTAATTGCAACAATAAAACCATCATTTACCAAAAGTTTTGCCAGCGCTGCACCAATACCAGATGTTGCACCAAAAATTATAGCTTTTTTACTCATATTATTAAATTTAATCTAAATTTGTAGCCATAAATATAAAAATAAAATGTTTAGTAAAGGACAATATATTTTTGGGGCAATTTTTGCATTTTTATTTATTGGAGCAATGATTTGGAGTTATAGAAAAGATATTAAACTTCATCATTTTTATTATAAAAATGTTTGGATTATAGCCATTGGTATTTTTATAGTAATCGCTTTATTTGCGATTTTAACATTTTCATTGCATAAATAATTTTGTCAACTAATCTTGTAATTCAAATTCTCAGTTTGCAATTTTTTTATTTTTTTAGAAGAAGTAAATACATTTCTTAATAATTCTAGTGGAATTTTCTTTCTCCTTGCATAATCATTATAAGTCTCATTTTTCCAATCAAAATCACGATGCCAAAAATCAGTAGGAGAAATATAACAATAGGTATATTGGTAAATTAAACTTTCATCATTTTTTCGGGAAACCAAGTTTTTAGCATGTGCAGCCGCAATCAAAGTTATATTTTTTGATTTACAGTTTGTTTTTATACCACCAATAATTTTATTATAAACAGGAATTATTTTATCCATTTTAAAATTTTGATAAACTGTATTTCCTAAATTACTAATTGGTCGTAATTGCAAAGTATTGATATTGTACTTGCCAAAAGTTGTAAAAAAATCAGATAATTCATTGAAATTATCTTCATTAAAAGTATAATTAATCCTCAAAGATAAATTTTTGTATTCCTTTTTAATCTCTGTTATTATTTGAAGTGATTGATGAAAAATTTCATAATCTCCTTTTTGCATAAAATTTTCATAGGTTTTTTTATGCACTCCGTGAAGGGAAACAATAATTTCATTCAAACCGTTATCAACCCAAAGCTTTAATTTTTCTTTTGTTAATAAATTTGCATTTGTAGTTAATGAAATATGCGGTACTTGGTACTTTTTTGCAATAGCAAAAACTTTATCTAAATGCTTGTATAATGTAGGTTCAGTACCACAGCCAACTTGAAATTTAATTGCTCTTTTTAAAACAACTTTTGCTAAACGAGGCAAGTCATTTTCATCAAAAATACCTTTGAGCTTTTTTACATAATCTTCATCAGTAAAATAACACATTTTACAGCGTAAATTACAGGCATTTACCGGGTCAAAGTGAACGGCTAAATATCTTTTATTTAATTTATGAAATAAA
>JAUWLK010000295.1 GCA_030613745.1 Flavobacteriaceae bacterium
AACCACCGCTACCATGACCTAAATTTATTGTATCAAATCCTAAATTTTCTTTTTTCATTTATAATTTTTTTTAACTTATATTTTTGAGTTCGTTCTCAAACTTCTCAAAAAGTAGTTTCACTAAAATGATAATATGCTGCACATGCACCTTCAGATGAAACCATTGGTGCTCCCAAAGGATTGTAAGGAGTACATTTTTTACCAAATTGACTGCATTGGTGGGGCTTTTTAATGCCCTTTAATATTTTACCTGCAATACAGTCTGGGTTTTCAGGAACTTGAATATGGCTAATACCAAATTTTAATTCGGCATCAAAATCTTTAAATTCTTTTTTTAATTTATACCCACTGTTAGGTATTTCACCTATTCCTCGCCATTCTCTATCACCAATTTCAAATACTTGATAAATAACAGCTCTTGCAGCTTTATTTCCTTCCTCTTTAACGACCCTTGCATATTGATTTTCAACTGTATAAATACCTTTTTCCAATTGATTGACTGCCATATAAATTCCTTGTACCAGATCAAGCGGTTCAAAACCTGTGATAACAATTGGTATTTTATACTTTTTTGCTAAAGGGTAATATTCTTTATATCCCATAATAGCACAAACATGCCCAGCACCTAAAAATGCATCAATACTACTAAATTCATCATCTAAAATAGCCTCCATTGCTGGCGGAACAAGAACATGTGATACTAAAATGGAATAATTTTTTATTCCTTCTTTTTGAGCATGTAAAACGGATAGTGCATTTGCAGGCGCAGTAGTTTCAAAACCAACTGCAAAGAAAACAACCTCTTTATCTGGATATTTTTAGCAATATTTACAGCTTCTAAAGGTGAATACAAAATGCGTAAATCACCTCCACTAGCCTTTACTTCTAATAAACTTTTTTTACTTCCCGGCACACGAATCATATCTCCAAATGAACAAACAATTACACCATTTTCTAACAATTCAATAGCCTTATCTATTAAATTTAAAGGAGTTACACAAACCGGACAGCCTGGACCGTGAATCATTCGAACTTTTTCTGGTAGTAAATCTAAAATTCCATTTTTTACTAAACTATGTGTTTGTCCACCACAAATTTCCATAATATTCCACGGTTTTGTAATGGTTTTTTCAATAAGATTTAAGTAGCCTTTTGTTGCTTCTAAATTTCTATATTCACTTAAATATTTCACTAATTTTTATTCTTTTTTAAAATCATTTATTGCAAGTCCTATTTTAAAAGTCTCTTTTTAAGGATTTAGGGGGCTATTTAAATAATACATTATTTGTCCGTATGATATATTTTCATCGTTTGGAGCTAAGTTACGGTTAAAATACAATTTATATTCTTTCTCACCTATTTCTTTTAGCATGTCAACCAAAATTGTATTTTGAAAAACCCCTCCACTAAAGGCAATTTTATTTATTTTTTTATTTTTTGCAATCTGAAAAATTATTCTCGCCAAGGTGTATAAAAAATTGATGATAACAGTTTCTTTTTCCACACCTTTTTTATAGTCAAAATACAGATTGTTTAACAGCAATTTAGTTGGAATTACATTGTCATCTACAACGGTGCAATACGTTTTACAGGTTTTTAAATCGTAATTAATAATTTGATTCTCCAATAAAATAGCTGCTTCTCCTTCGTAGGTATTGATATCACAAATATTTAATAAAGAAGCAACGGCATCAAAAAGTCTTCCAACAGATGAAGTTTTTAATTTATTTTGTTTTTTTAGTGATTGATGAATTACCAATTCTTTTTCAGAAAATTTCTCCGTTAAAATCGATTGCATTTGAAAATCGGCTAATGATAAAAGTGAAAGTTTTGGTTCTTTTGCCATTTTATCACCAGCCAACCAGTCAAAATATTCAAAGTATGAGATTCTTTCTATTTTTTTTGATTGATAACTAAAAAACTCACCTCCCCAAATTTGACCATCATCTCCATAACCTGTACCATCCCAAATAACTCCTAAAATAGAGTCATCATTATCAAAAAGTTCATGTTCTCCTAATACCGAAGCAAAATGTGCTTTATGATGTTGTATTTCAAAAAGTTTAGTTTTTAACTTTTCTGATAATTCTTTTCCATATTGGGAACTGTGATAAGACGGATGTTTATCGGTTAGAATAACATCGGGTTTTTGTTCAAATAGGCTGATGAAACTTATAGCAGTTTTGGTGAATCGATTATATACTTCAAAATTATCTAGATTTCCTAAATATTGACTGATATACAAATAATCATTCGGTAAAAAAGCAATTGTACTTTTTAAATGAGCTCCCATTGCCATAATTTTTTTATTACGTGAAAGCTGTATTCCAAAATAATTTGGAGCATAACCACGTGACCGTCTAAATAAAACCTCATGCTTAAATTTTGTACTAAACTTAACTACCGAATCATCTTGAGGGTTGGTTATTTTTAAATTATGATGCAAAAAATAATCTGCTATATTTTGTAAAACCTCAAAAGATTCTTCATTATCACTAATAATTGGTGAACCATGTAAATTACCACTTGTAGCAACAATTGGTTCCCTTAATTCATTTGCTAATAATTGCAAAATTCCAGAATATGGCAACATCACTCCGAGTTGATTTAAATTTGGAGCCAATTCTGCCAAAGCCAAAGACCCTTTAAAATTTGTTTTAGGGATAATAACTATTGGTCTTTCAGTAGAAGTTAGTGATTGTTTTTGTTTTTCATTAACATCAAGGTGCTGTTTTAATTTTTTTAAAGATGGATATAAAATTGCGAATGGTTTATTAGGTCTGTTTTTTTTAGTTCTTAATCTTTGAACTACATACTTATTACTTGCATCACAACACAACAAATATCCACTAGTATTTTTAATGGCAACAATACTTCCTTCTTTTAATAGTGAAGCTATTTTTTTAAATATCTCAGTTTTTGAAATGTTAATATTAACATTCTTATTATCCATTAACTGTATATTAATTCCACAAGTTGTGC
>JAUWLK010000286.1 GCA_030613745.1 Flavobacteriaceae bacterium
TCCACTCGGACTCGGATTCATACTAGCAACTAACATAAAACTACTGGGATACGTTACAGTGAACCTAGCTCTTGAAATTGTTATTTCTCTATCTTCTAAAGGTTGTCGCATTACTTCTAAAACACTACGTTTAAATTCAGGTAATTCATCTAAAAATAATACGCCATTATGAGATAATGATATTTCTCCAGGCTGTGGATATGAACCGCCACCAACTAAAGCAACGTCACTTATGGTATGGTGAGGTGAACGAAAAGGACGCTGACTTACCAAACCCGAATGTGCATTTATTTTACCAACTACTGAATGAATTTTTGTCGTTTCAAGAGCTTCCATTAATGACATTGGAGGCAATATTGTTGGTAATCTTTTGGCTAGCATTGTTTTACCAGATCCTGGCGGACCAATTAGAATAATATTATGACCACCTGCAGCAGCTATCTCCATACAGCGTTTTATGGTTTCTTGACCTTTTACATCAGCAAAATCATAATCAGGATGCTCTAATTTTTCATAAAATTCTTTTCTTGTATCAATTTTCAAAGGTTGTAAATTGGATTTTTCTTGAAAAAAATCAATTACTTCGGTAATATTTTCAACAGGATAAACATCTAAATCATTAACAATAGCTGCTTCTTTAGCATTTTGTTTTGGCAAAATAAACCCTTTAAACCCTTCTTCTCTTGCTTTAATTGCTATGGGTAATGCTCCTCTTATTGGTTGCAAACCTCCATCTAAAGAAAGTTCACCCATAATGATATAATCTTCTAAATTTTTTGCTTGAATTTGTTTAGAAGCAGATAAAATTCCCATAGCAATGGTTAAATCATAAGCCGATCCTTCTTTGCGCAAATCGGCAGGAGCCATATTAATAGTAATTTTCTTTCCCGGTAGTTTATATCCATTATTTTTTAAGGCAGCTGAAATACGATAACTACTCTCTTTTATTGCATTATCTGGTAAACCTACTAAATGATAAGCTATTCCTTTATCAATATTAACCTCAACAGTTATGGTTGTTGCTTCAACACCAAACACAGCACTCCCAAATACTTTTACCAACATTTAGAAAATATTTTATTTATTATAAGTGTAATAAATAAATTGAAGTAAACATTTGTATTAAAAATGCAAAATTTATTCTATTTATTCTAATTAAATTTATTAATAAGTATATTTGAAATATATTAAATTAAATAAGATGAATAATACAAAACAAAATGACAGTAATAAAAACGGCTCTATTGAAAGGTATTATAATAACGGTCAATTAAAAGGTGTATCTAACTATAAGAATAATGAATTAGATGGATTGTATGAATCTTATTATGAAAATGGTAATTTAATGGTAAAATTATATTTTGAAAATGGTAAAAAAAATGGCATTGTTAAAATATATTATGAAAATGGCAAATTAAAGTATCGAACTACCTATAAAAATGATAGAGAAGATGGTCTTTTTGAAATTTATTATGACAATGGTATTCTAAAAGAAAAAGGAACTTTTAAAAATGGAAAAATTATTGAAGTTGCTCATAAGTAAAAAAATATATATTCAATAAAATTAATCTTACTTTTCAGGAATTTTACTCATTACTCTTTCTGTCATTGCTGTTATTGTAAGTGATGGATTAACACCAGGGTTTGCAGACACTGCAGAACCATCACATACATACATATTGTCATAACCAAACACTTTTTGATCAGCATCTATAACTCCATTTGATATATCTTTTCCGATTACTGATCCTCCCAAAATATGTGCAGTTGAAGGTGAACCCAATAAAATATCTGTACTCATCATAAAAGCATTTCCATTAATTTCTTTAGCAACTTTATCTGCCAATGTTTTTGCCATCGGTATAAATGGCGTAGGTTTAAGACCTGAAGATAGCTTTGAAGATAAATTAAACCAGCCTCTTTTAAGCTTAATTGTACTATCTAAATGTTGCATAAATAACAAAATTACTGTTCTTTTCGCATAATCTTTTCTAAAATAATTCCCTATCCAAACTGTAGGGTGAAAAAATAATTCTTTTAATAATCTAAAAATTCTTATGCCTACATTTTTTCCAAAAACCATTGGGATAATTAGTATTTTCCAAAAATTAGAACCAGCTCCATATCTTACTGCTTCAACATGTCCATTATCATCAGGAGAAAAAATGGAGCCAATAGCAATACCTTTTGAAAAATCTATATTTTTATCTCTGGTTGTAATTAATGATAAATTTTCATTATTAGTTCTAATATGATTCCCTACTTCGTCAGATAGATTTGGTAAATTCTTTTTGGCTTTCATATTCAATAATAAACGAACTGTACCTAAAACACCACCTGAAAATATCACACCTTTAGTTTTTACAGAACCTATTCCTTTTTTAAAATATGAAGTAGAGTTTTTAAAATCTACTGTATAGCCAAAATTTAAATTAGTATCATCTAGAGGTTTAATAGATGTTACCAATTTTTCTGCAATTACTTTTGTACCTTTTTTTTGAGCCAGATACAAATAATTTTTATCCAAAGAATTTTTTGCATTATTCGGGCAACCTGTCATACATTGTCCGCAAAAATTACATCCCATTCTTTCTGGTCCTTCTCCATTAAAAAATGGATCTTTCACCTTAACATCGCTTTTACCAAAGAAAACAGATACTTTAGGAGCTTCAAACTCATTAGATCTTCCCATTTGCTGTGCTACTTTTTGTAAAGCAATATCTGCATCATAAAATTTTGGATTTTTAGTAGCTCCTAACATTTTTTCAGCGACAGCGTAATGTGGATTCAGTTCTTTTTCCCAATCTACCAAACCTTTCCAGTTTCCACTATTAAAAAACTCACTTTTAGGTATAGGTAAAGTATTGGCATAAACCAACGAACCTCCTCCAACTCCTACGCCACTTATAATAGTTGCATGGCGAAAAACAGTCATCTTTAATATTCCAAACATTTTAAATGAAGGTAACCAAAGCCATTTCTTTAAATCCCAATTAGTTTTAGGAAAGTCTTCACCACGAAACCATTTCCCTTTTTCAATTACTAAGACTCTATATCCTTTTTCAGATAATCGCAAAGCAGAAACTGAGCCTCCAAAACCGGAACCTATTATTACATAATCGTAGTTGTATTGTTTTGAATTCATTTCTATAGAATTAAATTATCCTTTTAAAGCAGAAATAAATA
>JAUWLK010000293.1 GCA_030613745.1 Flavobacteriaceae bacterium
TGGGGCTTTAACCGGACGATTAAAACTAAAAGTGCAGCATTCTCCTAAAATAACTAGCAGAAGAAGATTGATTTTTGCTTTAACAGGAGGTGTTTTATTTGGTTTAGGTGCTCAAATAGCTAGAGGTTGTACCAGTGGTGCTGCATTAAGTGGGATGGCAGTTTTAGCAACAGCAGGTTTTATTACCATGATCGCTATTTTTGGCACTGGTTATCTTGTCGCATATTTCTTTAGAAAAAATTGGATTTAATTAATTAAAAAATAAAAAAAATTATGGGACCTTTAATTCCAAATGGCTTAATTCCGATAGAATGGAATTTTATTTTAGCAATTTTAATAGGTATTGCTTTTGGATATATTATGGAAGCTACAGGCTTTTCATCATCCAGAAAATTAGCAGGTGTTTTTTATGGCTATGATTTTGCCGTTTTAAAAGTATTCTTCACCTCAGCAGTTGTTGCTGTTATCGGGTTATATTATATGGATTATTTAAATTTCGTTGATATATCTCAACTTTACGTTCAACCTACATATTTATGGGCAGCTGTAATTGGGGGAATGATTATGGGTGTTGGATTTTTAGCTGGAGGGTTTTGCCCTGGCACAAGTTTATGCGCAGTAGCAATTGGTAAAATAGATGGTATGGTTTTTACTGTTGGATTGATGATAGGAATATTAATCTTTTCCGAATCATTTAGTGCTTTAGAACCATTTTTTGAAAGTTCAAATTTAGGACATATTACATTGGTTGATACTTTTAGTATGTCACCTTATTGGATTATACTCATCATAACAATTATTGCAGTTGTTGCCTTTGCATTTTCAGATTGGGTGAGAAGTAAGATAAAAAAAGTTTTCTATTAAATAATTGAAATTATGTCAAAACGTTATAAATCAAAAAAATTTCTTGTAAAAACAAGATATATAATTTTAGCTGTTATTCTAATAGTTTTAGCTGGTGGATTGGTTTTGTTACCAAAACACAAAGCAAATGAAGGAATAATACCTGAATTATTTGTCAAAAATGCAATTAGCTCAGAGCGTTTTATCAGTACAGATTTATTAGCTGACAGATTGATTAATCAAGATCCTTCCGTTTTGTTAATTGATACTCGGTCAGAAAAAGAATTTAATGAATTTGCATTGCCAAATGCGATAAACATTCCACTAAAAAACTTATTAGATGACGATTATATCGGCTACATTGATCAAGATATTTACGATGTAATTTTATACTCTAATGATAGTTTTTATGCAGATCAAGCCTGGATGATTGGAAATAGACTAGGTTTTAAAAATCTTTATGTTTTAAAAGGCGGACTAAATGAGTGGTTTAATACAATTATAAACCCTAAATCTCCAGATGAAACAATGCCAAGAGAAGCTTTTAAATTATATGATTTTAGAAAAGCAGCTGGTATGTATTTTGGAGTTGGAGTTATAGATCCAAATGCTAAGAGTGAAACTCCTAAAAAAGTTACTACTAAGACTACTAAAAAAGTAACACCTAAGCCTAAAAAGAAAAAAAGAGTACCTGAAGGAGGTTGCTAAAAGAGTATAAATTTACATATTATTATAAATACATTATTGTAAATCATGAAAGAACTAGAAAGAACAAAACGTATATCAGTTTCAGCAGTATTATTTTTACTCATAATTATAATTGGAGTTTTAACATTTAGAAAACCAAAATATGTTTTTGAAAATGACACAACAATTACACTACAAAAAATTATAACTAAAGATTATATCATGACACAAGATGAATTTAATTCAATAGATCCATCCCAATATGTGTTAATTGATATTAGAAGTAATTTTGAATATGCTAAAGGGCATTTTAAAGATGCCGTTAATATTTCTACACATCAGGTATTTGATGATAGCAGTTCAGAATTATTAAATAATTTAAAAAATGGGAATAAAACGATATTCATTTATGGTAAAAATCCAGATGAAGCTGATAGTGCTTGGATGTTACTTTATCAATTAGGCTACGAAAATGTTAAAATTCTATGTGTAGAAACTAACTATATTGACAATAAATTTCAAGTTAAAAATTATGCTTTAGAAAAGCCTTCTGTTAATTATGCACAAGTAATGCTATTGGCCAAAAATTCTGCAAAAAAATCAGAAGAATCTAAAAAAATAGTTACCAAAAAAACTCCTAAGAAAGTAACTCCAAAACCTAAAAAGAAAAAAAGAGTACCTGAGGGAGGTTGTTAAAATTTTAAAACAGTATTTGTTTTATTACACATTGTACTTTTGACATAATTAGTATTATAACTAATTCAAAATCATACCATAATGGAAAATAACAAGAATCAATTAAGAGAAAAATTAAACGATTATTTTACAAATATTTTTGAAAAAAGTTTAATAGATGAAATTGTTGATGTTGGAAAATTCAAAAGCTTTAAAAAAGGTGAGTTACTTGTTGATATTGGTGATGAAATGACACATATTCCTCTAATTTTAAATGGTGCTGTAAAAATCATAAGAGAAAATAAAAATAAAGATGAAATTTTACTGTATTATTTAGAACGAGGTCAAACTTGCTCTATCTCATTTGTAAACTGTATCAATCAAAGTAAAAGTATGTTTAGAGGTGTTGTTGAGAATTATACTGAATGTATTTTTATTCCAATCAACCGAATTGAAAATTGGTTAATTAAATACAAAACATGGAGAGAATATATTATTGACAGTTACCATGACAGACTTATAGAAATGGTTGAAGCAATTAGAAGTTTGGCTTTTACTAATCTGGATGAACGAATCAAAAAATATCTTATAGAACAAGTAAAAATAAAACAAAATAAAAATTTAAATATCACTCATCAAGAAATTGCTGATGATTTAAATTCATCAAGAGTTGTAATATCAAGATTGTTAAAAAAACTTGAAATCGACAAAAAAATAAAACTAGGCAGAAATAAATTAAAAGTTATTAAATTGTAAAAATATAAGTTACATAATTTCTGCTATTCCCCAATAATTATAACTGGCAATTTTCCATCCGGGAAG
>JAUWLK010000052.1 GCA_030613745.1 Flavobacteriaceae bacterium
TAAAAATAAAATTAATACAATGAAGAAAATAATTTTAACAACTGCGTTTCTATTTATTTTAACAATAATAAACGCCCAAAGAAATGAATTACTAAATGCTTTTGAACAAAGTTATAGCAATGAAAAAAATCAAGAATATGCTAAAGCAGCACATGATTTAGAGTCAATTTATTTAAATTATATGTCAAATTATGAAATAAATTTAAGACTGGGATGGTTAAAAAATTCATCTGGCGATCTTAAGCAATCAGAAAATTATTATACCAAAGCTATGGAGTTAAAACCTCTAGCTCTTGAAGCTATATTTGGTAAAATGCTACCTTTACTAGGACAAGAAAAATATACCAAAATTTTACAATTAGCAGATAAAGCGCTTAGTATTGCGCCAAATGACTCGAAGGCTGAATATTTTATGGGTTTAGCCAATTACCACAAAAAGAATTATTTAAAATCTGAAAAATATTTAGAAAAAGCAATTAATAAATACCCTTTTGATCTAGATATAAATCTAATGCTTGGATGGACAAAATTTGCATTGGGTAAAAAAAATGAAGCAAAATCACTCTTTTTGGTAGCCCAAAGAAGTTCACCAAATAATAGAAGAGTAAAAATGGCTTTAGATTTGATTAATAAATAAAATTTTTATTCTGTTTTGCTAAATAAAACAATTTAATGTAAAACTCATCCGATGACTATATTTACTATGGTTATTTTATTAGTTATCGGATGCTTATTATTTTTTTATAGGCTCTAAAACTAACTTATCTTTTGATTTTTGAATTTCTTCTTTATTCAACATCATCTTTACAAATTCGCCATTTAAATATTTTTGCGCCTGATCTTTGTAATGTTTGCTAAATACATTACCTGACTGACCTGTAGGAATTATAGCAATGCTATTTTCAACATCACTAAAATCAACAATACGACGTGTTGACGGACCACCTTTTACTTCATAAACTCCGCTATTATTAATAGAAAAAATTTGATTATTTAAAACTTCATTCGAGCCATTAGTTACAAACGGACCAACATTAAAAAAGCTTTTTAAAGATGCTACTTTGTCAAAGGCATGTTTATGCGTAACGGTAATTGCTTTATCCCATGTCCACCTTTTAATATCATTTCCAAACTGATTTTCTAATGCAGCAACTGTTTGATGAAATGATTTGGTGAAAATTTCATCTCTGTTTTCTTTAATATTTTTTGTAGTAATATCATCCCACCAAATTGATTTTCGCAATTTAATTTGCTTTGCAATTTGCCGTTTATACAAATGTGTTTCTAAAAATTGCTGAAATCCTTCTTCACCCATTTCATCTGCAAAAGTATTTTCTACAAATAAATATAAAAATTTAGTATAAATGGTAGGCGCAATTTTATCAGATTTATAATCTCCATTCCAATTTCTCAAAATTTCAATAGCTTCTTTTTCAAAGGAAGTCAAATTAACTTTGGTTAAATTCTCTATTACAATAGGAATTAAATCCGGCACAACTGATGATTGAACATCATTAATCATCAGTTCCATATCCTCTTTTGTAAAATCATTTTTAGGTTTAAGTAAATCAACAACTCTTTTCGCTCTATCTTCTGGTAAATAATAACCGGGATACATTACGCCTGCAATTGAATCTGGCTGATTATTAGCAGAATACACATAGTTCCAAGGTGGGTTTATTGCCTGTGGATTTTTAGAAAAATCTAAAAAATTTAATTTATCATCTTCTCCATTTGATCCATCCAAAATAAATTTCGGATTGGCATTATTAGTACGAGTATATAATTTTGCTGAAGCAAACCAGGCAATATTATCTTTAGCATCACCATACATAACATTTAAACCAGGTGCATATATTGTAGCTGCTCCCTTTTTAAATTCAGATAACGAATTTGCATGAGACATTTTGTAAGATGCTTCAAGCATTTTATTTTCTATCTTGGTATAAATCCAATCCATAGCAATGGCTTTATCAGAATCAATAATATCAATAAAATCATTCATAATCGGTCCATGTTTTCCTACTCTAATTTCAAAATTAATGTCATCACCATCTTTAACTTTAATGGTTTCTTTTCTAATTTTATACGATTGCTTATCATTTTCTTCATAAAAATCAATATCATCATTTTCAAACATGGTCAAACCATAAGCGTAATTTCTATTGTGCCCTAACAATGGAAAAGGAGTTAATGCCAAATTGAATCCGTAAATTTCAAAATCTGGAGTTACTATATGTGATTGATACCAAACAGCAGGTTGCGCAAACATGATATGAGGGTCATTCGCGAAAATTACCTTTTTATTTTTCGTTTTTTTAGCTCCAACAACCCAACTATTACTTCCTACAAAAGGAGGAACAGGTGAATTAATTAATAAATCATTTACAGATGCTGTTAATGAACTGGCTATATTGTTTTTTGATTTTGGATTATGAATGTGAATTAAAGTTGATTTAGGGTTAATGTCTATTCCTAAATCATATAAATAAGCATCACCTAACTTATCTTTAAGATTTGTCAATAAAGGATCTGTTTTATGTGCTTGGGCAAATCCAAAACTCATATAACCAAAAACATTATAAATATCTTTAATAGTATATTTTTCTTTTTCAATTCCGATTAATCGAAATTCAACAGGTGTTGTTCCGTTTTCAATGAACTGATTGATACCCTTTAAATAAGCTTGCGTTAATTTATAGGCTTGTGTTGTGGTATCTAATTTTTGAATGGCTTTTTTAGCAGCATTTTCTATTCCTAATCCTAAGAAAAATTTGTCAGTTTTAATCATATCCTTTCCAAATATTTCTGATAATCTTCCTGCTGAAATTCGTCTTACTAATTCCATTTGCCACAAACGATCTTGCGCATGTGCATAACCTAAAGCGATATATGCATCGGCTTGATTTTGTGCATAAATATGAGGAACTCCTATGTCATCATAATATACAGTTACTTCATCTTTTAAATCATTTAACTGAAGTTTTCCGTTATAAGTAGGTTTATTGTTTTGTATAAAAAACCAAATTCCGATAAGGACTAAAACAATAAGGACTAAAACAATTTTAAGAATTTTTTTTATCATTAGATTAAATTTTTCAGATACATTATTTATAATCCGAACTTAAAGTTTAAGATTATAATCGTAAATATAATTAAATAAAAAAAACCTCAATAAAATTGAGGTCAAAAAATAATTTTTTAGTTAGTAGTAGTTTTTTAAAACTCTTCTTCTCCGTCTCGAATTGGTACAGTTTGTAACGTGAAATCCTTTCCGCCCCATAATTCACCATTATCATCTACTTTACTGTAATCATAAGCCCAACGGTAAACTTCTGGAATTTCACCAGGCCAGTTTCCATGCATATGTTCTACTGGAGTGGTCCATTCTAAAGTATTTCCTCTCCAAGGATTTTGAACTGCTTTTTTTCCTTTTCTAATACTAAAGAAAAAATTAGCCAAAAATATTAACTGAGCTATACCTCCAATGATAGCAAAAATTGTAATCACTTTATTGATATGTAATAAATCATCAAAAATTGGAAATGCTGTGTTACTGTAATAACGACGTGGTAATCCAGCCAAACCTATAAAATGCATTGGAAAAAACACACCGTAAGCTGTAATTGCAGTAATCCAAAAGTGTAAATATCCCATATCTTTACTCATCATTCTTCCATACATTTTAGGGAACCAGTGATAAACTCCTGCAAACATACCAAACAAAGCTGAAATACCCATTACCAAATGAAAATGGGCAACAACAAACATAGTATCGTGTACATTAATGTCTAAGGCGCTATCTCCTAAAATTAATCCGGTTAATCCACCCGTTATAAAAGTTGATACCATTCCAATAGAAAATAACATAGCAGGATTTAGTTGTAAGTTACCTTGCCATAAAGTAGTAATATAATTAAAGGCTTTTACTGCTGATGGAATTGCAATTAGTAAAGTTGTAAAAGTAAATACTGATCCTAAAAATGGATTCATCCCAGTAACAAACATGTGATGACCCCAAACAATTGTAGATAAAAATGCAATTGCCATAATTGAACCAATCATTGCACGGTAGCCAAAAATTGGTTTCCGAGCATTTGTCGAAATTACTTCTGATGTAATTCCCAAAGCAGGTAATAAAATAATATAAACTTCAGGGTGACCTAAGAACCAAAATAAATGTTCAAATAATATTGGTGAACCACCTTTATAATGTAACACTTCTCCTTGAATAAAGATATCTGACAAGAAAAATGAAGTACCAAAACTACGGTCAAATATCAATAATAATGCTGCTGATAATAATACAGGAAATGATACAACTCCAATAATTGCTGTTATTAAAAATGCCCAAATTGTTAATGGCAATCTAGTCATTTTCATACCTTTTGTTCTTAAATTTAATATTGTAACAATATAATTTAATGACCCTAATAAAGATGATGCAATAAATATGGCCATAGAAACTAACCAAAGTGTCATTCCTAAACCTGAACCTGACATAGCTTGTGGTAAAGCGCTTAACGGAGGGTAAATTGTCCATCCTGCTGAAGCCATACCTGTATGAACAAATATAGAAAGGAACATAATAAGACTTGATAAGAAGAATAACCAATATGAAATCATGTTTAAAAATCCTGAAGCCATATCACGAGCACCTATTTGCAAAGGAATTAACAGATTACTAAAAGTTCCGCTAAGTCCTGCTGTTAGAACAAAAAATACCATAATTGTACCATGAATGGTTACCAATCCCATATACATATCTGGAGTCATTATTCCTCCTTCTCCACCTTTACCTAAAAAAGCTTCAATAATGGTAAAACTTTGATCCGGGTAAGCCAATTGCAAACGAAATAACATGGACATAAACCCACCAACAATTGCCATAAAAATACCTGTAACAAGGTATTGTTTTGCAATCATTTTATGATCTTGACTAAAAATATATTTAGTAATAAATGTTTCTTTATGATGATGATCTGACATTACTTTGATTAATTTAGTTAGTAGATTAGTCTTATTTAATTACTTGTGCTAAAGTTTTTTGCTTTTTCAACCAATTGTTAAATTCTGCTTCTTCCTCAACAATAACTTTCATTTGCATAGTAAAATGAGATGATCCGCAAATTTTATTACACAGCAACAAATAATCAAATTCTACTGCTTCTTTACCTTCTTCTTTTCTAAGTTCATTAATTGCAATAAATTTTTCTTTTGTATCTTCATACTCACGCATTTCAACAGTTGTAACTGTAGGTGTGAAACCAAAAGTAGTAGTCATGCCTGGAACACAGTTTATTTGTGCTCTAAAATGAGGCATATATGCAGAGTGCAGAACGTCTTGAGAACGGAATTTAAAAATAACTTTTCTACCTTTTGGTAAATGTAATTCACGTACTGGAATATCATCTGCTGAATTCTTATCAGTCATATCAACTCCCATTGTATTAATGCCTTTAATATATCTTACATGTCCAACACCTAACTCGTTATCTTCACCTGCATAACGAGCTTCCCATTGAAACTGTTTTGCATAGACTTCAATTATCAAAGGATTTTCTGCATCAGAAAGGTCTTGTACATTATTCCATGTCCACAATCCATAAATAATTAATGCAGATAATACTACTGTTGGGGTAATTGTCCACCACATTTCCAATTTATGACTATCTGCATAAAAAGTAGCTTTTCTTCCTTTAATTCCTCTGTATTTAAAAGTGAAAAAGTAAATTAAAAACTGGGTTACAAATTGCACAAAGAAAATAAGTGACATCGTCATAATAAACAACCTATCAATGTGTTCTCCTTCAAGTGATGCTGATAATTTTGGTAGCAATACAATACTCCCTTTATACATAGAAACAAGCATTAAACCATAAATGAATATTCCTAAGCCAATCATTAGCCAACCATTAATATTGTTTTCTTTTTCGGTTACTACTTGATCTTTTTTTGTTAAACCTAGAATTTTAAAAAATTGCCAAAAAGCTGTAGCAATTACAACAAAAATGAGAATAAAAAAAAGTGCTTTCATTAATTTTGATTAGATTATTCTGTAGAATTATTAAGTAACAAATATAACCAAATTTATTAATTACATGATATTTGTCATATTTTTATTAAGTAACAAAAAAATCCGATACTTTCGTACCGGATTTTCAATATAAATAAATTGATTTTTAACAATGATATATTTCACTTTCTTTCATAAATGGATTCCCTTTAGCATGTAAAGGAACTTTACTAATTGAAGAAAATATAATAAAGATAAATAAACCTAAGAAAAAGGCAATTGATGCTAATTCTGGCACACCAATACTCCAATCATTACCCACAGTAGCAGGAGAAATTAATTGGAAAATATCAATATAATGTCCAAATAAAATTACAATTCCTGTAAATACAACAAACCAAGGAATTTTTTTAAAATCTTTATCCATTAAAATAAAAATTGGAAATACAAAATTCAATATTAGCATGCCTATAAAAGGTAATTGGTATGATCCTATTAACCTTGGAAAGAAATATGCTGCATCTTCGGGTATATTTGCATACCATTGTAACATAAATTGATCAAACCAAAAATATGCCCAAAATATACTAAATCCAAACATGTATACACCTAAATCATGTACGTGACTATCAGTTACAAATGGTAAAACCCCTTTAGTTCTTAAATAAATTGTAACTAAAGCAATTACAGTAACTCCTGATACCATCATACTTGCAAATACATAGAACGAATATAATTGGCTATACCAGTGAGGATCTAAAGACATTAGCCAATCAAATGACATAAACAACTCTAATATTGCAAAAAGTACAATGAATATTATTGATAAATTAAAATTTTTCTTATATATTTTAATATCACCACTATTGTCTAAGGCAATTGAATTTCTTCTTAAGATCCATCTGAATATATTGTAAACAAATAAATATATAAAACTTCTTATCAACCAACCAGATGTATTTAACCACCAGCTTTTTCCATCAATTATAGCGTCATAGTTTTCGCTTGCCGGATCAAAAGTACCTTCAGCCATCCATGCATACATATGATTCATATGAAAACCCGAAGCTAATAAAAACAAAAATAGTAAAATGGAGCCAGGTAAAATATATGCAGTAATTCCTTCCATTACTCTAAATAAAACTATTGACCAACCTGCTTGAGCTGCCCATTGAATAGCATAAAAAACCAAAACAAGTACAGCAATCATTAAAAAGAAAAAAGAAGCAATAAAAAAAGCTGTCCACGGACGGTTTTGCATTTGATGTAAAACATGCTCTAAATGACTTTGTTCAGCCTCAGCACTATGTGATTCAGAATTTGCACTATCATGAGCCTCTGCTGTTGCATCTTGATCTGTTTGAACGGCATCATGAGTGCTTTCTTCATGATGTAAAATTTCTTTTACTTCTTCGGTAGTTTTAGGAGCTGAGAAAAATCCATAACCCATACCTAAAGCACCAAGAATCATTAATGCAATTGAAAACGTTTTTAATTTACCTGAAAATGTATACATTTTATATAGTGTATTTATTTTTTATTTATTCTTTTAATTTCCTATTTCAATAAATCCTTTCTTAATTTATCAACATATTGAACTACTTGCCAGCGTTCATTATTATTTAATTGAGAAGCGTGAGAACCCATCATATTTCTACCATACATAATAACATGATAAGTACTTCCCTCTGTAATTTCTCTATCTTTATAATTAGGAACTCCTAAAATTTTTTCATTTTTCATTAAAATACCTTGTCCATCTCCAATATCCCCATGACATATAGCACAGTAAATATTATATAAATCTTTCCCTTTTTCTAAATTCTTATCATTAACAGCTATTGGTGAATGTAAAGAATCTTTAGCCATTTGATAACCTTCTTCACTATTTGGATAATCATAAACAACAACGCCTCTTGCAATAGTTCCTTTTACAGGGAGTTGTGCACTTAAGCCATTTTTAAAATAAGGATTTGATGTATATGTATCGTAAGGAATCGCTTCATACATATCGGTATCCGACATATATTGTATTTTTCTTTCAGTTGGTCTACTATCACTACAAGACGCTAGGAAGAGTAAAATTAACCCGAAGTATGCTATATGTATAAAGTTTTTCATTTTAAATTTTATTTATTTTAAGGCGATTATAAATCACAATATCTTACTTATTGTATTTCAGCAACTTTAGTTTCTATGGCACCAGTTTTAACTAAAAAATCGGTCAATTCTTTTTCATCACCATCAATAACAACTTCCATTACAAATTTATCATCAGTTGTTCTCGGATCTGGGTTACTTGCCTTTTGAAAAGGCCAAATTTTACTACGCATATAAAAAGTTATAACCATTAAATGTGCAGCAAAAAATACTGTTAATTCAAACATAATTGGAACAAATGCAGGCATATTTTCAGCATAACTGAAACTTGGTTTACCACCAATGTTTTGAGGCCAGTCTTGAATCATCATATAATTCATCATCCAAATTGAAAAAGCTAAACCAGTTAAACCGTAAATAAAAGCTGTTATTGCAATACGGGTTTCTTTTATACCCATAGCTTTTTCTAGACCATGTACAGGAAATGGAGTAAACACTTCTTCAATTTTATGATTTGCTTCACGAGTTTCTTTAACTGCTTTTAAAAGAACATCGTCATCATCATACATTGCTTGAATTACTTTGTTGCTCATTTTATTTTATTTATTCAATTATAAAAATTGTGATCTTTAATTATTTATTGTCTCTTGCTCTTTTGTAACCATCACCCGATGATTTTAAAATTGATTTTACTTCGGCTTGTGCCACTACAGGAAAAGTTCGTGCATATAACAAAAACAAAACAAAGAAGAAACCAATTGTTCCTACATAAATTCCAATATCAACAAAAGTTGGTGAAAACTGTGTCCAAGTTGAAGGTAAATGACCTCTACTTAAGTTAATTACAATAATATCAAAACGTTCAAACCACATTCCTATATTTATAATGATTGCCATAATAAATGAAGCTGTAAAGTTTGTTCGTACTTTTTTAATCCATAATAATTGTGGGAATATTCCATTACAGAAAATCAATATCCAAAATGCCCACCAATAAGGACCGGTAGCAGCACCTATTGATAAGTAAGTGAAATCTTCATAAGAGCTACCTGAATACCATCCTACAAAAAATTCAGACATATATGCTACCATAACTATACCACCTGTAAGCAAGATAACTTTATTCATATTTTCAATATGAAGACGTGTAATATATTCTTCTAAATTTGAAACCTTACGCATTATAATAAGTAATGTTTGCACCATAGCAAATCCAGAAAAAACTGCACCGGCAACAAAATATGGAGGATATACTGTACTATGCCAACCAGGAATTACCGATGTAGCAAAGTCAAATGATACTATAGTATGCACAGAAAGTACCAGTGGTGTTGCTAAACCTGCCAACACTAAAGAAACTTCTTCAAAACGCTGCCAATCTTTTGCTCTACCTGTCCACCCAAAACTTAATAAACTGTATATTTTCTTTTGAAATGGTTTGGTTGCTCTATCTCTAATCATCGCAAAATCAGGTAATAAACCTGTCCACCAGAATACTATTGAAACTGATAAATAAGTTGAAATTGCAAAAACATCCCATAATAATGGTGAGTTAAAGTTAGTCCATAAAGAACCAAATTGATTTGGAATAGGTAATACCCAAGGAGCATTCCAAACTCTACCCATGTGTATAATTGGAAATAATCCTGCCTGAAATACAGCAAAAATAGTCATCGCTTCAGCAGAACGGTTAATACCCATTCTCCATTTTTGACGAAATAACAATAATACTGCTGATATAAGTGTACCTGCGTGACCAATACCAATCCACCAAACAAAATTAGTGATATCCCAAGCCCAGTTAATTTTATTGTTTAAACCCCAAACACCAATTCCTGTTCCAATTGTATATGTAATTGCACCAATTCCCCACAAAAAGGCAACCAATGCTATACTAAATACTGCCCACCACCATTTATTGGCTTTTCCTTCAACAGGTGCTGCAATATCATTTGAAATGTCATGATAACTTTTATCTCCTAAAATTAATGGTTCTCTAATAGGTGCTTCGTAATGAGACATAGTTTTTTATAATATTAATTTATTTTCTATTTTTTTACTTCAGATATTATATAATATCTACTAGCTTTCGTTTGTATTATTAACTTTTAATTGGTAGAAAACATTAGGCTTAGTTCCTACAAAATCTAACAATTTAAAGCTTCTGTCATCTTTTTCTAAATGAGCGACTTTACTTGAATCATCATTTACATCACCAAATACCATTGCACCAGTAGGACAAGCATTTGTACATGCTGTTTGGAATTCTCCATCAGCAACAGCTCTTCCTTCTTTTTTCGCTTTCAATATTGTGGCTTGAGTCATTTGAATACACATTGAGCATTTTTCCATTACACCACGCGATCTTACAACTACATCTGGGTTCAATACCATTTTTCCTAAATCATTGTTCATATTATAATCAAACTCAGTATTATCAAAATACTTAAACCAATTAAATCTACGAACTCTATAAGGGCAGTTATTTGCACAATAACGAGTTCCCACACAACGGTTATACGCCATTTGGTTTTGACCTTGACGACCGTGAGAAGTTGCTGCTACAGGACAAACTGTTTCACAAGGTGCGTGATTACAATGTTGACACATAACTGGTTGGAAAGATACTTCAGGATTATCTGACGGGTGTGTTTGTGCATTGAAAAATTCTCCTGATCCAAAAATACCTTCTTCTTTACCTTTTTCAACTGTCATTTCTGAAGAGTAATATCTGTCAATACGCAACCAATGCATATCTCTACTAAGTCTTATTTCTTGTTTACCAACTACAGGAACATTATTTTCAACATGGCAAGCAATAATACAAGCCGCACAACCAGTACAAGTTGCTAAATCAATTGATAAATTAAACTTTGTACCTAAAGAATCATCAAATTTTTGCCATAAGTCAACTTTATCTTGTGTAACTTCTTGGTGATCTAATGAAAATACAGGAGCTGCATTCCAGTCGTCTTTTGGTTTAGAAATAAAATCTGCTAAAGTAGTTTCTTTTGTGATTTCACCTTCTCTACCCATTATGGTGTGTTGTAATTGAACGCAAGCAAATTTATGTTCGCCTGTAACTTTTTCAATACTTACACTTTGGAAATAACTATTTGAATTTATTAGAGGATAAGCGTTTGCACCTATCATCATTTCATCATTCATTCCTGCTTCTCTTCCATAACCTAAAGCTATAGAAACAGAACCTGGCGTTTGACCTGGTTGAATATAAACCGCTACATCGTTCAATGTTACTCCGTTAGCAGTAACATTAACTAAATCACCATTTAAAGCACCATTATCAACTGTCCAGTTTTTAAGATCTAATTTTTCAGCATCTATACGAGATACTAATAAATAATTATCCCAAGAAGTTCTGGTAATTGGATCTGGCAATTCTTGTAACCTAGGGTTATTTGCTTGTTGACCGTCTCCTAAACCTATTTTTGTATAAACAGTTAATTCTAGATCACTACCTTTTATTTTTGATAATGCTGAACCTACAGCATTAATGTCAATTTCATTAACTACAATTTCACTTTCTGGCAATACAACAGTAAAAGTACCATCATGTAATGTTTTATTCCATGATTTTCCTCCTAATATATTTGCTTGCCATTGGCCTTTAAGATAATCGTAATAGCTTTCATTACTACCTGTCCATTTTAATAAAGTACATTGAAACTGACGTGTATCAAATAACTGACTAATTGTTGGTTGCACTAAACTATACTGACCTTTTTTAATCATTACATCACCCCATGACTCTAAATAGTGAGGAATTGCAACAACATATTGTGAAGCATTTGCAGTTTCATTTGGAGTCATTGCAAAAGTAACTGATAATTTCACTTTTTTCAAAGCTTCAATAAATTCACTTGCATTTGGTAAAGTATAAACCGGATTGGTATTATGCATAATTACTGCACCTACATTTCCAGCTTTCATATCTTTAATTAATCGAGCAACTTTAGCATCATCACCATGACGAACATTTTTTGTTGCTACAACATCAATCACATCACTTTGTATTGCATTATTTATTGCTAACGCGAGTAATTGAGCATTTTCATCTTGAACTCCTGTAATGACAATAGCTTTTTTACCGGCTTTTTTAATCTGAGCTGCTGCTTTCTGAACGGCATTATTTATTGGTGATGCTTCACGAGTTGCAATACCTTTAACAACTGCTTGGTACAATTTTATCATTACCAATGCTTGTTGAGATGGCTTAACAACAACTCGTTTATCTGCATTTCCACCCGTAAGTGTCATGTTTGATTCAAATTGAATATGACGTGACATTTTACCATTTTTTGGACGTCTTCCTTTAGAATAACCAGTTTCAAAACCTCCTCCTTGCCAATCACCCAAGAAATCAGCTACAACTGAAATTATTACTTCTGCTTTGCTAAAATCATAATCAGGTAAAGTTCTAACACCGTACATTTTTTCAAATGCATTTAAAGCAGCATCTTCAGAAATAGCATCATAAACCACATGCTCTACATTACCAAATTGTT
>JAUWLK010000240.1 GCA_030613745.1 Flavobacteriaceae bacterium
TTTTTATAATTATTGTAAGTTTGTTTTTAATTATTCGTCCTAATACAAAATTCTTGTATTATGAAAAATATAATTATACTACTTATCTCTCTTTCTCTTTTTTACGGCTGTACCTCTGAAGAAGGAATAACTACTTTTGTACCAACTCAAAATGAATTTGACTGGATTGTAGATAGTGGTATTAATGGTTCATTTAATCCATTTCCTTTAGCTAAAGATCCTATAATGTCAAAAGTTAAAGATATTGATTTTATATCAGATAAATCAATTGTTGCTATTGTTAGTATAGGAGAAGAAATTAGAGTTTATCCTTATCGATTTATAAGCAGATTTGAGGCGGTAAATGATAAAATAAACGATATAACTTACACCATGACTTATTGCCCGATAACTCAAAGCGGATTGGTTATGGATAGAGAGTTTAAAGATGATAATTTTATTTTAAGAGCTTCCGGATATTTATTCAATGATAATCAAGTACTATTTGATGAAAAAAGTGATACTTTCTGGTCACAAATGTTGGTGAAATGTATTAAAGGAAAATATGCTGGTGAAATTGATAAAACTTATAATTTCGTTGAGATGCCATGGAAAATTGTAAAAGAAAATTTCCCTGATGCATTAGTTTTTACAAATGTAAGTGTAGCAAATAAAACTACAACTAAAAAGGATAATATAGAAAAAGGAGATTTGGTTTATGGTATTGTCAATTTTAGATTAAACAATAATAGTGAAGTATCAATTTTTAGATACCAAGACTTTACTGGAGGAACAAGATTGAGTAATATAAATATCTCAAGCAATAAAATTTTAGTAATTGGTAATGAAGACAAACATTTTATTACTTCATATATTAACAATTCAAATACTACATTTAAAGCTGTACAAAATCAATTCCCAATAGTAATGGAAGATGACGCTAATAATAAATGGAATGTTTTTGGTGTTGCTGTAAGTGGACCGAGAAAAGGGGAACAACTTCAATCTCAAACTGCTTTTGTTGCTTTATGGTGGGCATGGGAAAACTTTTATAGCAATTTTATTTTTGAATAAAAAAACTCCATCCTTTTATTAAGAATGGAGCCATATAAATTTTATTATTTCCTTTATTAATCTACTAAAATAATTATTTTATTATCTTTCAGTTCGATAGTACCACTATTAATCGATAATAGGGTACTATTGTTATCCCCTTTACTAAATTTATTTTGATAAGCTTCATCAATAGAAACATTACCTTTTATTTCAACTTTCCCTTCTTGTAGAAGTGAAACAATTGGAGCGTGATTCTCTAGCATTTGAAATTCACCATTAACTCCTGGTACAGTTACTGATTCAACATCTCCTTGAAAAATACTTGCTTCTGGGGTTACAATTTCTAAAAACATACAAATTTATTTGTGCCCTAAATAAATTCAGGGACTTTTAAATATTTAAAGATGCTGAAAATACATTCAGCAATTACCTCGCTATAACTCGGCAAGCATTTTCTCCCCAGCTTCAATAGCATCATCTATTGATCCTCTAAGGTTAAATGCTGCTTCAGGGTATTTATCAAGTTCACCATCTAATATCATATTAAAGCCTTTAATTGTATCTTTAATATCTACCAAAACTCCAGGTATTCCTGTAAATTGTTCTGCTACATGAAACGGTTGTGATAAGAATCTTTGTACACGACGTGCTCTATGTACAACTAATTTATCTTCTTCACTTAATTCTTCCATACCTAATATGGCAATAATATCTTGTAATTCTTTATATTTCTGCAAAGTCTCTTTTATTCTTTGAGCTGTATCATAATGCTCATCACCTAAAATTTCTCTATTCAAAATTCTTGAAGTAGAATCTAGTGGATCAACAGCAGGATAAATTCCTAACTCAGCAATTTTACGTGAAAGTACAGTAGTTGCATCCAAGTGAGCAAAAGTTGTTGCCGGTGCTGGATCTGTTAAATCATCAGCAGGTACATATACTGCTTGTACTGAAGTAATTGAACCTCTTTTTGTTGAAGTAATTCTTTCTTGCATTGTTCCCATTTCGGTTGCCAATGTAGGTTGATAACCTACAGCTGATGGCATACGACCTAATAATGCTGAAACCTCTGATCCTGCTTGCGTAAATCTAAAAATATTATCAATAAAGAATAAAATATCTTTACCTTGACCTTCACCTGCCCCATCTCTAAAGTATTCGGCAATAGCCAAACCAGATAAAGCTACACGAGCACGTGCTCCTGGAGGTTCGTTCATTTGACCAAAAACAAAAGTAAGTTTAGACTCTTTTAATTTAGACATATCTACTTTATCAAGATCCCATCCGCCTTCTTCCATTGATTTATCAAACGCTTCACCATATTTAATAATACCTGACTCTAACATTTCACGAAGTAAATCATTTCCTTCACGAGTACGTTCTCCTACTCCTGCAAATACTGACAAACCACCATGTCCTTTTGCAATATTATTAATTAGTTCTTGAATTAATACTGTTTTTCCTACACCTGCTCCACCAAACAAACCAATTTTACCTCCTTTTGAATAAGGCTCAATTAGGTCAATTACTTTTATACCCGTATATAAAACTTCAGTTGATGTTGATAAATCTTCAAATTTTGGTGCTGAACGGTGAATTGGCAAACCATTTTCTCCATCTTTTGGCAAAGCTTTTAAACCATCTATTGGATCTCCTGTCACATTAAATAATCGTCCGTATATTTCATTACCAACAGGTACTTTAATAGGATTTCCTGTAGATACTACTTCATACCCTCTGCTCAAACCATCAGTTGAGTCCATTGCAATACAACGAACAATATCTTCACCTATATGTTGTTCTACTTCAAGTACTAATATTGAACCATCTTTTCTGGTAATTTCAAGTGAATCATATATTCTTGGAAGCTCACCTTCTGATGAAAAGGAAACATCAACTACTGCACCTAAAATTTGAGAAACTTTACCTGTGATTTTTGCCATTATATTGTTTATTTATTATTTTCTCCTTGCTATATTACAAATTAATTCATTTGAAATTTTGGAGCGTTTTGATTTCGAGCTGCAAAGATACTTTTTTAATAATAATTTGAAAACTATTTTTTATTTTTTTATAGTTGAATTTTAATGACTTAGTTTTAAATAAAAAAACCTCTTTTAAATAGATAAAAGAGGTTTTAATGAAGTTTATATCAATTCATTATGGATTGATAACCCAAGATAAGTAATACATCGATCCAATATGTCCAGTACCAAATGCTTGAGTATATTCTTTACCTCCAATATTAGTAGCTCCTAATTTGAATGTTGATTTTAATGAGCAAACTGTATAATTTATTTGAGCATCAACTACGGTACTTGCCTCTACCATACCATCCCCAAAACTCGCTTGCCATAAATACTCATCATTCCATCTTGCACTAACATTAAATCCAAAATTCTCAAATAATCGAGTACTACCAAATGATGCTTTAACGCTATGTTCTGGTGTATTAAAACTTGGCTCAAAATCAGGATCAACTTCTTCATGATTTGAATCAAATTTTGAATAGGTATAATTAAATCCTAAGTCAAATTTTTCAAATATTTTGGTTGACATACCAAATAAGAACCCAAATGAAGTAATATCTGCTTTTGAATTAGTATAAACTTGGAAAGGCTTAAAATCTCCATTTCCAATTGCTAACATTGCATTAGGAGCAGGTATTACAGGATGAATATCTGATAAATTTACATTTCCATAATATGGAACAATAACTGTTTTTGTAGCAATAAAATCTTGATAATCATTGTAGTAAAAACTTACATCAAATGACATTCTTCCAAAACCACCTCTATATCCAATTTCGTAAGCAGTAATTTTTTCAGGTTGTACAAAATCTACAACAGCTTGTTCTAATAAACCAGGGTTTAC
>JAUWLK010000252.1 GCA_030613745.1 Flavobacteriaceae bacterium
GGAACACATTCTATAAGTTGTTTGTTCATTTTATATTTTAATAAAAATTAAAGAGTTCAAATTTAATTATTTCTGTTTTAAAATATAGGAAGGAGAGATTAAAATTTTCCTTTTAAGAAGAAAATAACTTGTATTACAAAAAACCCAAACTATTTTGAGTTTGGGCTGTAAATATTTGATTTAGGATAAATTATTTTACTCCTAATTTATTTAAAATAATTCCCAACATACACCATTTGCTAAATGATGATTGTAATAAGTTTGCTCCAACAAAAGCAGTAAACCATATCCAATTTGGGTTTACATAATGAGCTAAAACTAAACTAACTAAAATAAATGTTCCGGCAATTCCTTTAATATATCTATCTATCATTTTATATTTTTTAAAATTAAATTATAAATCAATCTTGTTTGAGACTGGGTATTATTTAGTAGTCTGAGGAAGCTTAAATTGATCTTTCAATATTTAATACAGCTACATGAATAGTTGATAAGGTTTCTTGTTTTTCATTGAATGAAGTAACCTTATCAAAAACTATATCTACATTTTCTTTTTTTACAAATGCATAGAAAAAAATGGCTTCACCTTCATTCATTTGGTTTGCAAACCAATTCTCTTGCATACCTAACTTTGAAGCATCTCTAAAACCTATAACATCTTTATAGCTATATGTTTTTACTTCTGCATCTTTAAGAATGTCTTTTATTTCATTTTTAAAGGCTTTTATGGATGTAATGATTAATAGTTTCATTTGTTTATTTTTTATGTTAAAGATAATATTTCATAAGTAACTGTTGTGAAACTCTTGAAAAATTTGTGATAATATTTATATTTTGGATTAGATTACCACATTATTTCACTCCTTAATAATAACGTTTTATATTTATTTATCCTCTAGAGAGATATTTTTCTCTTTTAAGTCAACTTCTTCTTTACTTTCATATTTATGTTTCTCTATCATATAATATAATAGTGGAACAACAATTAATGTCAATACTGTTGAAACAATTGCTCCGGCAACTAAAGAAATTGCTAATCCTTGAAATATTGGATCAAACAAAATGATAGAAGCCCCAATTACAACGGCACCTGTAGTTAATAGAATTGGAGTAGTACGAACAGCACCTGCTTCAATTATAGCTTGTTTTAATGGAATATTGTCATTTAATCTGATTTCAATAAAATCAATTATCAAAATTGAATTACGAACCATTACACCTGCTAGTGCTATCATTCCAATAAATGAAGTTGCTGTAAAAAAAGCTCCAAATGCCCAGTGACCCAATACAATACCTATTAATGAAAGAGGAATTGCTGCCATCATTACTATAGGTGTTTTAAAGTTTTGAAACCAACCTACAATTAACATATATATAATAACTATTACAATTAAAAAGGCAACTCCCAAATCTCTAAATACTTCTAAGGTAATTTGCCATTCGCCATCCCATTTTACAGTAAAATCACTTTCATCGGTAGGTTGCTCTAAGTATAATTCGTTTAGTTTATATCCTTTCGGTAACTTAATATTCTTCAGTTTTTCCTCCATACCTAAAATAGCGTATACAGGACTTTCCAATGCACCAGCCATATCTGCAGTAACATATACTATACTTTTTTGATCTTTACGGTAAATGGTTTTTTGTAAAGTATCTGTTTTTACTTCAACCAAATCACTTATAGGTATTGTCATACCTCTACTTGATTTAATTTTAATATTTTTAATATCCTGTAAAGAACTTTTTTCGTTATCATCTAACGATAAAACAATTCCAATACTTTCATGTGCAGTTTCATCATATAAATTTGATATAGGATACTCTCTCAAAATAGTTGTTAAAGCAGTTACAATTTGTTGAGGAGCTATTCCATTAAGCATTGCTTTTTCTTTATCAACTTCTAACCTGTATTCAGTTTGATCAGCTTCAACCATCCAATCAATATCAACAATATCAACAGTGTTTTCTAAAATATTTTTTACTTGACGTGCAACTTCTATTTGCTGATCGTAATCAGGTCCATATATTTCTGCAACTATAGTTGAAAGTACTGGAGGTCCTGGTGGTACTTCAACAACTTTGACATTCGCATTATATTTTTTACCAATTCGCTGTAATTCAGGTCTAACTGCTTTTGCGATATCATGACTTTGAATACTTCGATCTTCTTTATGTGTTAGATTTACTTGAATATCAGCCATATTGCTTCCTCCACGTAAATCGTAATGACGAACCAGTCCGTTAAAAGTGATTGGAGCAGAAGTACCAATATAGTTTTGATAATTTACCACTTCTGTTTCTTTAGCTAAATATTGTGAAATTTCTTTAGTAACCATTGCTGTTCTTTCCAAGGTAGTACCTTCGGGCATATCAATTACAATTTGGAATTCATTTTTATTATCAAATGGTAACATTTTAACAGCAACCGATTTGGTAAAGAACAACAACATTGAACCCATTAATAATACCACAGTTATTCCTAAAAATACCCAACGTTTTTTAGAATTGTTTAATAATGGTTCTTCTATTTTTTTATAAAATTTATAGATGAATCCAGTTTCCAGACCTTCCTCTTCTTTATGTTTTTGAGTGTCTTTTTCTCTTAATAGATGATATCCTAAATATGGCGTAACTGTTAATGCAATAAATAATGATAATATCATAGCAATAGAAGCACCAATAGGCATCGGACTCATATAAGGTCCCATCATACCAGATACAAATGCCATAGGTAAAATAGCCGCAATTACCGTAAAAGTTGCTAAAATGGTTGGATTTCCTACTTCATTAATTGCAAAAATAGCTGCTTGTTTAAAAGGCAATCGTTTCATCTTGAAATGCCGGTGCATATTTTCAGCAATAATTATACTATCATCAACTACAATACCAACAACAAATACCAATGCAAAAAGAGTAATCCTGTTCAAAGTGTAATCTAACATGTAATAACTAAAAAGTGTCAAGGCAAAAGTTAGCGGTACTGAAAAGAATACAACCAAACCACCTCGCCATCCCATGGCTAACATCACTAAAATAGTCACAGCTAATATTGCAACTCCTAAGTGCAATAATAATTCACCTACTTTATGAGATGCTGTTTCACCATAATTTCTGGTTACTTCGACATGTACCTCATCCGGAATTAAATTTTGTTTTAAGAGAGCCACTTTATCTAAAATTTTCTCAGCTATATTCATAGCATCAGCACCTTTTACTTTTGCAACGGAAACTGTAACTGCTGCATATTCAGAGCTATGGTCATTGTATTTTTCATTTGCTTGTCCATAACCAAATGATACATAACTTTTTGGTGTTGCTGGTCCGTCTTGTATTTTTGCCACTTGTTTTAAGTACACAGGAAGATTTTTATTTACACCAATAACCAAGTTCTCTACATCTTCAACTGATTCTAAAAATTTCCCTGTAGTTATCAAATATTCTGTATCATTTTTAACAAAACTACCAGATTGTGATTGTTGATTATTGGCTTGAATCATTTGCATGATACCAATTGCATCTACACCATTTTCAGCCATTTTATCTTTGTCTAACGATACTTTTACAACACGATTTCTACCTCCAATACTTTTGGTAATAGAAACATCTTTTATTTTTTCAATTTCATTTTTAAGTTCTCCAGCAATTTGCCTTAGTTGAAAATCATCATAAGTTTCACTCCAAAGTGTAATTCCTAACATCGGTACGTCATCAATAGCACGTGTTTTCACCATAGGTTCGTAAATACCATTCACAAACAG
>JAUWLK010000110.1 GCA_030613745.1 Flavobacteriaceae bacterium
CTGAAATACTTCTTACAATTTCTGCATCATAATATAGATTAGCCATAACACCTTCCCATGTGCCATCAAATAGTAAACCGGTTAAATTCCCATGAGCATCAACTACAGGACTTCCAGAGTTTCCACCAGTTGAATGGTTGGTAGATAAAAAATTTACTGGCATTTTACCATTTTCACCATAAGGTCCATAATTTTTTGTATTGTACAGATCTTGTAATTTTTGAGGCACATCAAACTCATAATCTCCAGGTTTATATTTTTCCATTACACCTTTCAAATAGGTTTTTGTTGTATAAACCATACCATCTTTTGGTTCAAAGCCTTGAGCCTGACCGTAATTTAATCTTAATGTACTGTTAGCGTCAGGATAAAAACGTTCTTTCGGGAATATTTCCATTAAGGCTTTCATATACTCTTTTTGAACTGCATTTAATTGTAAATTTAAGGCTTGATATTTTGGTTCAATTTTGGTATAAAAAATACTGTGTAATTCTTTTCCAAATATATAAGCTTTGTCATCATTTTAATTTTTGATAACTTCTTCAGGGGTTCCAGATAATAATTCTTTAGCACCTTCATAAGATGTTAACTTAGAATTTGCATAAACATCTTTTGTTATTGTTGTAAAATCAGCACCGTTCATATTATCAGGCAAGTATTCTTTAGGGACTTTTTGGGCATATAAACTTGTTAATTTTTCAAAAACTGGTTGATCCACTTTTGCACTGTAGTTTTTATATTTTCCTTCGTAACTAGATAAAACTCGTTGTTTAGCTTTTTCAAAAGCTTCTTTTCCACCTTTTTTATAGGCTTGCTCTAATTGAAATGCACTAAAGGTAATATTTAACAATTCTACATTTCTATAAGCTATTTCAATCCAATAATCTCTTGCGAGGGAAACATCTTCAATTTCTTTATAAAGTTTTTCGAAATCTGATAAAATTGATTGATATCCAACCAAATCTTTATCTTCTACTATTTTACTGAACTCTTTTTCTTTTGCTCTTTTCTTTTCAATAGCATTAGTTTGGTTAATTCCTTGAATTTCACCTATCCAAAATTTCCAATAATTTGAAATTGATGCATATTTTGATGCATATTGAATTTTTATTGCTTCATTAGAACGCATAAATTTATCTACAATAGTTAATGCATTTTCTCTTACTTCAATTTTAGCAGGATTTAATACATTAATGATCTGATCTACACCAACAGCAGGTAAATATTCGTTTGTTCTTCCGGGAAAACCAAATATTAAAGTAAAATCACCTTCTTCAATACCATCTAATGATATGGGTAAATAATGTTTTGGTTTGTAGGGTTTGTTATCTTTTGAATATTCTGCCGGACGATTATTGGCATCGGCATAAATTCTAAACATGGAGAAATCACCCGTATGTCGAGGCCACATCCAGTTATCAGTATCTGATCCAAATTTACCTATAGATGTTGGAGGTGCACCAACCAAACGGATATCTTTATATACTTCAGAAATTATTAAAAAGTATTGATTGCCTTTGTAAAAAGATTTTACATTGGCAGTTTGCCATTCTTCTTTTTCTGCAGTTTTACTTACTTCAGAAATATTTTGGTTGATCAATTTCATTTTAGCAGCCTCATCCATAGAATCATCAACACCTTTAAAAATTAGGGTTGTTACATCATCAATTCTTTTGATAAAAGTTGCTGTTAAATTAGGATTTACCAGCTCTTCTTGATAATTTTTTGCCCAAAAACCATCTTCTAAATAATCGTGTTCAACTGTAGAATGAGATTGTATAACGCCATAACCACAGTGATGATTTGTTAATAATAATCCATTTGGTGAAATTACTTCTGAAGTACAGCCTCTTCCAAAAATTGCAATGGCATCTTTTAAACTGGAGTTATTTACATCGTAAATGTCTTTGGCAGTCATTTTACTGCCTAATAGTTGCATTTCATTTTCATTCATTCCTTCTAATAGAGAAGGAATCCACATACCTCCTTGAATCTCTCTGGCCTCTTCAATGCTTAAAATTTTAGGTTGTTCAACTTCAGCTACATTGGTTGTTTCTTGTACTGTTTTACAGGAAATAATTAGTAAGGTTAATAATAAATAGAATTTTATGTATCTCATTTTATTTGAATTAAATATTTATTTCTTTTTTGGATGAACTAATTTCATTTCTTTGATAAGCCTTTCATTACCAGCATATTTATCGATAATAAATAATATATAGCGAGCATCAACCATGATGTTTCTACAAATTTTTGGATCATAATTATAATCACTCATGGTACCTTCCCATACTCTGTCAAAATTTAATCCTATTAAGTTACCATGCGCATCTATAACCGGACTTCCAGAATTACCTCCTGTAGTGTGATTTGTTCCAATAAAATTTACAGGCATTTTCCCGTTTTCACCATAAATACCAAAGTCTTTATTTTTATACAAATCTTGAAGTTTTTGTGGCATATCGAATTCATAATCACCAGGTTTGTATTTTTCCATAACACCACTTAGATAAGAAACGGGTTCATAGTAAACCGCATCACGAGGATTATATCCATTTACTTTACCATATGTTACACGTAAAGTTCCATTAGCATCAGGAAAAAAACGTTCATTTGGAAAATTTTCCATCAATGCTTTCATATATATTTTTTGAACAGCTTGAATTTGTATGTTTATATCATGGTATTTAGGATTGATTTTTTTATAAAAATCTTTTGATAATTCTTTACCCAATACATATCCTTTATCTATATTTAATTTGGCAATTACTTCTTCTTGTGAACCTTTTAATAAATTATTTACGCCATCTAAACTTGTTAATTTTGAATTGGTATAAATATTTTTAGTCAGTTCTTGAACATTAATATTTTTTAAAGAATTTGATAAATATTTTGATGGTATTTTCTCTTTATATAAAGTTATTAATTTTTCAAAAACATCTTTGTCTACTTTCTCACTATAATTCTTATAAAACCCTTTGTAAGAATTGAGTAATTTTGTTCGTTCTGTTTCAAAACTAATTGGATTTTTAATAATTTTTTCTTCAAATTGGTAAAGTTTTACCGTTGCATTGAGTAATTCAATATTTCTGTAAACTACTTCAGTCCAATATGATCTGGCAAGTTCTACATCACTAATTTCATTATATAATTTATCAAATTCATTAAGTAAATCTTTATATTCATTATTGTTTTTGACCTTGTTTTGAAATGACTTTTCAAGTTCTTGCTTTTTTGCTATTGCGTTTGATTTTTCTATGCCCTGATTTTCGCCTATCCATTTTTTCCAATAATTTGCAATTCGAGCATATTTAGATGCATATTGTATTTTAATTTTATCATCAGATCTCATATATGCATCAACAATTTTTAAAGCTTGATCTCTAATTTCAATTTTTGCAGGATTAATTTTATGTACTATTTGATCTATGGCAACAGCTGGTAAATATTCATTGGTTCTTCCAGGGAATCCAAAAACCAGTGTGAAATCATTTTCAGCAACTCCATCTAAAGAAATTGGTAAAAAATGTTTTGGTTTATATGGTACATTATCTTTACTGTACTCTGCAGGTTTATTGTTTTTATCGGCATAAATTCTAAATAATGAGAAATCTCCTGTATGACGAGGCCACATCCAATTGTCAGTATCTGATCCGAATTTTCCAATGGAAGTTGGAGGTGCGCCAACCAACCGAATATCCTTAAAAGTTTCTGTTATAAAAAGTAAGTATTGATTTCCTTTATAAAAGGATTTAATTCTTACATCTTGCCATTCTTTTTTTGAAGTATTTTTTTGAATTAATGTAATGTTTTGATCAATTTTTGATTGTTTTTCTTTTGCAGAAAAGGAATCTGGTATATTTTGCAATATTTGATTAGTTACATCATCTATTCTTACAATTAATGTAGCTACCATACCTTTATTAGGTAATTCCTTATTTAAAGTCATAGCCCAAAAACCATCTTTTAAATAGTCGTTTTCAATAGTTGAATGAGATTGAATTGCACCATAACCACAATGGTGATTAGTAAGTAAAAGACCTTCATTTGAAATAATTTCAGATGTACAGCCTCCATTGAAATGAACAATTGCATCTTTTAAACTTGAATGGTTAATGTTATAAATATCATTTGCTGATAGTTTACTGCCTAAGTTTTGCATTTCGGTTTCATTCATGCCTTCTAAAAGAGAAGGAATCCACATGCCGCCTTGTTGGGCAAATAGCTGAAAAGAGATAAGTAAAAAAAGTATTTTAATGTATTTCATATTTATTGAATTTTATATTTTTAATTGTAAAAATTATCTAACAAATATACATAACCAATTGCATTTTGAATGACTCAAAATTCATAAAAATAGTAACAAAAGCTACTTATCTAATCAAATGAAATATTTTATATTTTTATTGGTAAAAAAAGCTGAAAAGTTTCTGTTTAAATCTAGCTATTACTAAAATAGAATTGTGATTAAAATTAGCAAGTTTATTAATTTAAAGGATTTTGATCTTCGATCCAATCAACACTTTTTTTAAGAAATTTTGGAGAGTTAAAACGATATCCAATAAAAATTTGGAGAAGACCTCTTAATGTATCGAATTCAATTATAGAATTTTCATCTCTGGTTGTTGCTAAGAATCTTAAATCGATTCCTCCAAAAAAACTTTTTGAATTATAACCTAAACCCAAATGAGTATCTAAATTAAAAACTAAATCATTATCTCTACTAAATATACTACCATTATCAGTTTTAGTAATTAATTTGTTAAACTCAATACCTAATCCAGGTGAAATACCCAAACCAGAATACCATTTTTTGTTAATTACAAATGTGTAGAAATACCCTGTGTTTAAAATTAGGCTATAACTGTTGAGATCTTGTGTAGTTGTTTTATCGGTTATTTCAAAATAGCTATAAGCTAAACTAGGTACAAAACTACCGGCACTTTTTCTTTGAATTTCATTTTGAGTGGTTAAAGCTTTAAACGAAAAATTATTATTGAATTTATATTTAGTAACTCCTCTAAAAGTAACCGTTTTTAAATTTGGAAGAATTAAAAACTCAATACCATCAGGTAAACTAAAATTTTCATTGCCTTTCAAATCTGTTAAATAAAAACCTTTAACCTTGTAATATTCAAAAGTTTGTACCCAATTTTTTAAATACAAGTCGGTTTGAATTTTAAAAACTTTAGTTTTACCTTTTAAATCTTCATTATTATTTGATAAAAATTGAGGAGTATATCCTATTCTAAATGAAATAAATCTATAATGTACTGATAATTCCGTTCTAAGGTCTATGTTAGGCTCAATGCGATAACTAAGGTTTTCACCATTAAATTCAAATGATTCAATATCATTATCAATATCTAATTTTAAACTTAATTTATTGTCTATTTTTTCAATAAAATTGGAATTAGAAAACGAAATGTTTTCTTGAGAAAGAACAAGTAATGGTAAACTAAATAGAAATATGAAAATTGGATTTATCATAAAATAAGTTTGATTCAAATATAAGTAAAGAGTTTATATAAATGATATTGACAAAATATACTTTAATTAAAGTTTATTTGTGTTTTCATTAGTTCAATTAATTTTTATATTAGCCAATTAATTGAAATAATGACTTCAAATATGGGAAATCAACCAGTCTTTACAAACGATACTATTGTTTTTGGATTACTAATGTTGGCATTAGGATTTATTTTTTATACCTCATCAATTAAAAAAGGATTTTGGCATAAGTTTTACAGTATTGTTCCTGCATTATTTATGGCGTATATGGTGCCTGCACTATTTACAACATTGGGTTTGATTGCTCCCGAATGGGAAACCATATCAGAAACAGGTGAGGCTGTTGAGCATTCTTCAAGTTTATATTTTATGTCAAGCCGATATTTATTGCCAGCAGCACTTGTGCTAATGACATTAAGTATTGATATGAAAGCTGTTTTTAATTTAGGATGGAAAGCGCTAGCAATGTTTTTTACTGGAACAGTAGGAATTGTTATTGGCGGACCAATAGCTATTTTGTTAATTTCAATGGTTTCTCCAGAAACTGTTGGTGGTGCTGGGCCAGATGCCGTTTGGAGAGGTTTATCAACCTTAGCAGGAAGTTGGATTGGTGGTGGTGCAAACCAGACAGCTATGCTTGAAATTTATGGATACAATCAAAAATTATACGGCGGAATGGTATTTGTTGATATTGTTGTTGCAAATATATGGATGGCAATTATATTGATAGGTGTTGGTAAAACTAAACGCATTGATAAATGGCTTAAAGCCGATACATCTGCTATTGAAAAGTTAAAAGAAAAAGTGTCAACATACTCAAAAAAAGTAGAACGAAATCCGAGTTTAACCGATTTAATGATTATTGTTGCTATTGCTTTTGGAACCGTTAGTTTTGCTCATTTTGGAGCTGGATATTTGAGTGCCTTTTTTGAAAATTTTGTAAATGGAATAGAAAATCCAACCACTAAAAATATCTTTACTTTTTTAAGCTCACAATTTTTTTGGATGATAAGTTTATCCACAATCATTGCTATACTATTATCATTTACAAAGGCTAAAACTTATGAAGGTGCTGGTGCTAGTAAAATAGGAAGTGTTTTTATATACATTTTAGTAGCTTCAATAGGTATGAAAATGGATTTAAGATTGATTTTAGATAATGTTGGTTTGGTTGCAATTGGTGCAGTTTGGATGACAATTCATGCTTTTTTATTGATTTTGGTTGCTAAACTGATAAGAGCACCATATTTCTTTTTGGCTGTTGGTAGTCAGGCAAATGTAGGTGGAGCAGCTTCAGCCCCAATTGTTGCAGCAGCCTTTCATCCATCTTTAGCTACTGTAGGAGTTTTATTAGCAGTATTTGGTTATGCAGTTGGTACTATTGCTGCCATAGGATGTACCATATTAATGCAATTAGTCGCAGTTTCTCCTTAAAATTGTATAATTTTTTAGATATTTATAAAACTTAATTTGAACTTTTTAGTAATGAAAAAAATATTTTTTATAGCTTTTACCATCTTACTTATTTACTCATGTAAAAATGAAAATAGCAATACCATGTATGTTAAAGGGAATATTATTGGTCTCAAAAAAGGAACTATTTATTTACAAAAACAAATTGATTCATTAATTGTTTCTGTAGATTCTGTAAATATAAATGGCTCCAGTGAATTTTTACTGACTGATGTAATTGAAAGTCCTGAAATGTATTATTTAACTTTAGGAAAGAGTAATAAAAAAATTCCATTTTTTGGTGAAAAAGATACAATAACTATCAACTCAAATTTATCTAAATTTGTGAGAAAAGCTAAAATTACCGGTTCAAAAAATCAATCATTATTGGATGAATTTTTTGAAATTAAAAATAAATTCAATAACCAAAATCTAGATTTGATCAAAGAAAATTTTGAAGCTAAAAAATCAGCTAATCAAGATTCAATTATATCAGTAGAAAAAAAATTAAAAGGTTTGATTAGAAGAAAATATTTGTACACAACTAATTTTGCAATAAATAATGCAATTTATGAAGTAGCTCCTTATATTGCTTTAACAGAGCTAGTTGATGCCAATATAAAGCTGTTAGACACTATTAATAATGCTTTATCAGTAGAGGTTAAAAATTCAAAATATGGAAAACAGTTAGATGAGTTTATTGCTGATATTAAAGAAAACGAGAAATAGATAAAATATAGTATTCAATAAAAATGGGGCAATTAGCCCCATTTTTATTTTATAATTTCTCTTTCTTCTAAATTATTTTCAATATCACTTTTCTTAAGCCAAACATCACGCAGTTGTTTTTTAGCAAATAACTTTAATTGATCACTAATATGTTTACTACCTGGTTGACTGGCGTTACCATATCCTATTATGGCTTTTGCCTTTATTTCATTACCAAACTCAGTTACACAAACATAACCATCCCCATGAAAAGCATAATATTTGCCATCTTTACCTTTTGAAAATGCTAAAGTTCTAAATACACCTAAACTACCAAAGCTACCATTTGCAGATATTTCATCATCACCTAGTTTAATCCTAAATACAGCACCATAAGGTACATCTAAAGAGCCAAGAGTTTCGATCATTTGTTCAGAAACACCTTTTAATGTAGCTAATACAATATTAGGATTTTCAAATCCGTCAGGAGTGGTCAGTGGTTTTTCTGCTGACCATTTTTCTCTAAATAAATTTTCTTTATCAAAAGAGAAAAATAGATTTATAAACAATACTGCACCTTTACTGTCCGCATTAAATTCACCATTCCAATTTTTTAAAACATCTAAAGCAATTGTAGTAAGACTATCGTTATTTATTTTCCTTAATTCTTCAAAGTCATCCCTAATGCGTTCAAAAAGAGATGATTTTGTAGAGTGCTTTAAGGTTATGATTTTTTCAATTGTCAAATCTTTTTTATTAATTAATAAACTTGCAGACTGTTGAGGTCTAAAGCCCATATTGTTTATAGAAATATCTTTATCATAGGAATTATAATCAATTTCCTGAGGAATCGTTGAAGTGAACGGACCTTCATTAGCATTTTGTAACCATCCGCTTTTCGGATTTAATAATTTAGGAAATTCATCGTAAGTATGATAACTATCCCAAAT
>JAUWLK010000234.1 GCA_030613745.1 Flavobacteriaceae bacterium
CTTTTTTCGTAATTATAGGCTGGAGCCAAAAATGAAATAGTTGCTGGTTTTTCAGTACGTTCAGCATTGTAGTATTTACTTTGATCGTGTAAATTAAATCCAAAATCAGCATTTAAACTATCACGAGCAGCTTTTAAAATTTTTGATTCCGGACTTTGCAAGCGTACTGCATCTCGATTTATATCAATTCCGATAGCATTTCTGCGAGTAAATTTTTCTGCCCCATCAGGATTTAGCATGGGTATAAAATGTAATGTTACATTATTGAGTATTTCTTTATTAGTTTTCAAATAATTAAAAATATCAAACAAAGCCATTGTAGCAGTTGATTCATCTCCATGCATTTGCGACCAAAGTAAAACATTGGTTTTACCATTTCCAATGCTAATCATTGAAATAGATCTTCCTTCAATAGATTTACCTAAAACTTTTACTTTAAATTCTTTTTCAGATTTTAATTTTTCAATCAATGGTTGAATATTACTATGTTTAAATCTTCTTTGAGTTAAGGATGACTCTTTATAATTCTCATATTCAGTGAATAAATTTTCACTAAAAGAATTTTGTTGTGAGAAGCCTAAAAAAGAAATGATAAAGAATAGATATAGTAGATTTTTCATATAATTTTATTTTTTTTGAGGAATTGGTTTCCAATTATATTTTGAAATTTTTTTACGAATAGTATTTATAAAATCAACACCTGGGTCGGTTTTTTCTGTACGGTAATTATCATCTTTTTCTAGCCATAATTCATGACCTTCAAAATTAGTGTATTCAAAATGACCAATTACATATTCAATATCAGGATATTTCTTTTTTAAATAATGGATTAATCTGATATTAGATTTAAGTTGCTTTTTGGTTAATAATTTATCACCAGTACCACCAACATTTTCTATACCTATAGCACAATGATTCAAACCAATTACATGTCTAGCCATATTTGTTTCTGGCATCAAGCCATATATGGTACCATCTTGATCAACTAAAAATTGGGCAGATACATTTAAAGCACTTGCATTTGCAATCTCGGGTCTCCAATTTGGGAGTTTAGCAGGATTAAATGCCATGAATGATTTTTCAAGTGTTGGTATAACTGTCCAGTGTACAACTACCATTTTAGGGGTAATTGTAGGTGTTTTTTGAACCAAACTATAGCGTTTTTCTAAATATTCAAGTGTTAGACTATCTCTTTCAAGGTCAAAAACTACAGGCTTATCAATAATTTTAATAGAATTACACGAAGTTAAGGTAATTGTGATAAGAAGCACAAAAAGCGATATATATTTCATTTTAAAAACTATTTAAATAAATTACTAGAGTAATGATAATCATTAAAAATATGATTTGAATAATTCGTGTCTTACGGTTTTCTTTTTTTGACTTTTCTCTTATTTTATTTATTAACTCAGGGCTAGCTTTTTTAAAATTAGATTTCTTTTTTAAATACTTGGTTTTCCCTTTTTGATCAAAATATTTTTTTCTTCGACCTATTAAATTACTATTATTTTTAAGAGAAGTTATCATCCCTTGAACTCCACCAAATCCCATACTTATTTACTTTTTTATAACAATTTGAAACTTATGATTTAAAACTATTGTTGGTATCCATTTGACTCAATTGCAGCTTTAATTTCTTCAATCCTGTGGGGTCCACTAGGGTGTGTACTTTGAAATTCAGGTACTCTTTGCCCGCCAGAAGCTTCATCCAAAATCTTCATTACTTCTATAAATGCATAAGGATTATAACCTGCATCAATCATATATTTCACACCTAATTGGTCGCTTTCTAACTCATCATTTCTGCCATATTTCATATTAATTACATTGGCAACCATTGCAGCCATTTGTGCTCCACCTGCATCAGTACCCGCCATTACACCAGTTAAAATACCTTGTGTTAAATCTTGTTTGGCAATTCGCTCGGCAGAATGACGACCAACTACATGCCCAATTTCATGACCCAAAATACCTGCCAATTGATCTTCGTTTTTTAAGCGTTTAAATAATCCCATGGTGATAAATACTTGTCCTCCAGGTAAAGCAAAAGCATTTACCGTTTCCGGATCACGAAGTAAATGAAAATCATAACGATAAGGAGTTTGACGAGCAATACTGTTATTAACAAGTTTACGACCTACTTTATCAACTAAATCTTGAGCTTCTTGATCTGGATGTAAGCCTCCATATTGTTGAGCCATTTGTGGAGCACTATGTAAACCAATAGCAATTTCTTCATCAGTAGTTAAAGAAATATGTTGTTTTTTTCCAGTATATTCATTTGTCTCTGTTCTTGACCAATATTTAAAAAAAGCAAATAAAATTATTGCAGCTCCGATTAATAGTCTAATTTTTAGATTTCCTCTTCTTCTCATGGTTGTTAGTTTTTATTTGATAAGGTTTGATTAGTGAAATTACAAAAATATTAAAAAAGAGTGTGGTTTGGTATAAAATATTTAAATACGGAAATATTAAAAAATAGCTAACTTTACAAAGATGGGTAAAACATTAATTAAAATATGACAACAAATAAAGTACTTGAAAAATTACCAAAACACTTATGTAGTTTTATTCTTAAGCAACCATATGATGAATATACTGCACAAAATCAAGCTGTTTGGCGTTTTGTAATGCAAAAAAATATTGCTTATTTAAGTAAAGTTGCTCATGAATCATATATAGAAGGATTAGAAAAAACAGGAATTTCACCTGAAAGTATCCCAAAGATGGAAGGGATGAATCGAATATTAAAAGATATTGGTTGGGCAGCAGTATCTGTTGATGGTTTTATTCCACCAAATGCTTTTATGGAATTTCAGGCATATAATACTTTAGTTATTGCTGCTGATATTAGAACCGTTGAACATATAGAATATACACCTGCACCTGATATTATTCATGAAGCCGCAGGTCATGCACCAATTATTGCAAATCTAGAATATGCCGAATATCTCCGTCGATTTGGTGAAATTGGTTCCAAGGCGATTTCTTCAGCAAAAGATTATGAATTGTACGAAGCAATTAGACATTTATCTATTATAAAAGAAGACCCTAATACATTACGAAAAGAGATATTAAAAGCAGAAGAAGTTATTAAAACTATTTCTAATAATATGGGCGAACCTAGTGAAATGGCTAAAATTAGAAATATGCATTGGTGGACCGTTGAGTATGGTTTGATAGATGATTTAAGAAACCCTAAAATTTACGGAGCAGGTTTGTTGTCATCAATTGGTGAAAGTAAATGGTGTATGAGTGATAAAGTTAAAAAAGTACCATATACTATTGAAGCTTCAAATGTAGGATTTGATATTACAAAACCTCAACCACAGCTTTTTGTTACTCCTAATTTTGCACATTTGAGTTTTGTTTTGGAAGAATTTGCAAATAAGATGTCACTTAGAAATGGAGGATTAGTTGGAGTTGAAAAATTAATTAATTCAAACGATTTAGGAACTATAGAATTGAGTACTGGAATTCAAATTTCAGGTAAATTTATTGAAGTGATTTCTGATGAAAATCAAAGAGCAGTTTATATTAAAACAACTGGCCCAACAGCTTTAGCTTATAAAAATAAAGAATTGATAGGTCATGATAAAGAATATCACAGTGAAGGGTTTGGCTCACCAATAGGCAAACTCAAAGGAATTAATATTGCTATTGAAGATATGTCTCCTACTGACCTTAAAATTTATGGAATTTATGAAGGAAAAACCACCAAATTACAATTTGAAAGAGGTATTACAGTAGAAGGAGAAATTATAACAGGTAAAAGAAATTTACAAGGTAAAATAATATTAATTTCTTTAAAAAATTGTACTGTTAAAATGGATAATGAAATTTTATTTCATCCATCTTGGGGAATTTATGACATGGCTATTGGAGCTTCAATTGTTTCAGCATTTTCTGGCGTTGCTGATGCGAATAGTTATAGCTTACATTTTGAACCACCTAAAGAAAAAACACATAAAATAAAATATAATTCTAAAGAGAAAGAGCTACATAAACTGTACAATAAAGTAAGACAAATGAGGATAAAAAATGAAATGAAATTAGAAAAATTAAAAATTATTTATGATAAATTAGTTTTTGATTATCCTACAGACTGGTTACT
>JAUWLK010000124.1 GCA_030613745.1 Flavobacteriaceae bacterium
GCTATAGGTGTAAAGGCAGTAATGTCATAGCCAAGTAGTACTAATAACCCATAGGCTTATGTAAGTCCCTCCTTCGGGAGGGACAAGAACTTCTTTTTTTATATAAAATACGAATTCATTATTTTAATGTGTCAACTTATATAGTTGTTAGTTAATTGGTTGATAGTTGTTAGGTAAAATACAACAACTAAAAACAAACAACCAAAAACCAACTAAGATTTTAAGGTGATTATAGCGATAGGTCTCACCTCTTCCCATACCGAACAGAGAAGTTAAACCTATCAGCGCTGATGGTACTGCCACTAGGTGGGAGAGTAAGTCGTTGCCTTTGTTTATGCTGAACTCGTTTCAGTATCTAGCCTTCAACATATATTGTTGAAGGCTTTTTTTTGGTTTATGAAAAAATCTACCAGCACCAGATACTAAGGATAGTACTACATTTAAAAATATCTATGGTCACTAATAGAACTTAGTTTTAATTATTTTAAGAATTCAAACCTAATGTATAGTAGTCGTAAGGTATGAAAAGAAGAAATTTTGTTTATGCATTATCAAAAAAAAAAAGAATAAAAAGTATCATGATATGACCTATGTCATATGAAAAGCTTAAGAGTTGACGTACCTTACAACTATATTTTTTATCTTTTATAATAAAAAATGCATATGGTACAAGAGTTAAAATCTAATAAATTAGCAAGAGTAGTAGCTCCTACAGCTATAAATTGGAAACAAATAAGAGAAGAACACTTGTTAAGACCATTAATTGGACAGGAAAGGGCCTTAGAAGCATTTGAATTTGGTATAGGAAATAAGAGTGGTGGATTTAATATTTATGTTTCAGGTTATCCTGGTAGTGGAAAACTCAGAGCTGTAAATCATTTTCTGGAGGAAAAAGCTAAATTTGAAACTTCTCCCGGAGATTGGTGCTATGTCAACAATTTTAAAGATCCGTATTACCCCAAAAAACTTAGTTTACCCCAAGGTGGGGCTGAAATATTTAAAAATGAAATAAGTAAACTAATTGAAGAAGTACAGAACGCTTTGATAAAGGCCTTTGAAAGTAAAGAATATGCAGATAAAAGGCAAAATATTATTGATGATTTTCAACAAAAAGAGATTGACTTATTTAAAAATATTTATAAAAAAGCAAGTGCTAGTAATTTTACAATTAGACGAACTCCTATAGAAATAATTGTACTTCCAACAGATGAGAAAGGATCTCCCGTTATCAATAAAAAATTTCGAAAACTTAGTAAAAAGAAACAAGAGGAAATAATTCAGAACCAAGGAAAACTTAAGGAAGAACTAAATTCCTTATTGAGAAAGAATCGCAATCTGGAAAGAACTAGTAATACTTGTTTAATACAGTTAGAAAAAAATGTTGCTCTTTATGCCATAGAATCACTATTAGAAGAACTTCGTGAAAAATATAAGGAGTACAATGATGTACTTAACTATTTGAAAGATGTAAGAAATGATATTATTGAAAACTTAGGTGATTTTTTGAATGTTTCAAATGTGAAAAGTAGAATTACTACAGAACGAAATCAAAAATTTATGAAGTATAAGGTGAATGTAATTACCAATAACTCTCACCTTAAAGGAGCGCCAATAATAATGGAATTAAATCCTACATACAACAACCTATTTGGTAAAGTAGAGCACGAATCGGATATGGGTACGCTCATTACTAATTTTACATTAATAAGAGGAGGGTCATTACATGCTGCAAATGGAGGGTATTTAATTATTCCATTAAAAGAACTTCTTTTAAATTATTTCTCATGGGAAAGTTTGAAGAGAGCGTTAAACAATAATGAGGTTATTATTGAGAATGCCAATGAACGGTTTGGCTTCTTAAGTACTAAAAGTTTAAAGCCAGATCCGATTCCATTGAATGTTCAAATAATTTTGATAGGTTCCCCAAGGTTGTATTATTTATTATATGAATGGGATGAAGATTTTAAGGAACTTTTTAAGGTTAAAGCTGAATTTGACACTTCAATGGATTATTCGATAAAGAATGTAAAGGATTTTGCATCAGTTACCTATAAGATTGAAAGAGAAAATGACTTACTACCTTTAGATGATGAGGCCATTGCAAGTGTAATTGAACAAGCATCCAGAATGGCTCAAAATCAAAATAAAATTTCCTTAAAATTTGGAGAGATAAGTAATATTTTACACGAAGCACATCACTATGCACAGTTGGGAACTAAAGACAAAATTAACTCAGATCATATAAAAAAAGCTATTGATGCCAAATATTTTCGTTCTAATCTTATTCAAGAGAAAATTAATGAGATGATTAAGCAAAAAAAGTTAATGATAGCATTAACAGGATCAAAAATTGGACAAATTAATGGTATTTCAGTAATAGATTTAGGAGATATTATATTTGGTCGGCCAAATAAAATAACTGTAAGTATTGCATCTGGAAAAGAAGGTTTAATTGATATTGAAAGAGAAGCAAAACTAGGAGGTCCCATTCATACTAAAGGAGTCCTTATTCTGTTAGGATTTTTGGTTGAAAAATACGCTCAGAATAAACCAATAAGCCTTTTTGCCAGCCTTGTCTTTGAGCAGAGCTATTCTGAAATTGAAGGGGATAGTGCTTCAAGTGCAGAATTGTATGCAATTTTATCCAGCCTTTCTCAATTACCTATAAAACAAGGGGTAGCAGTAACCGGTTCTGTTAATCAGAAAGGGGAGGTACAGCCTGTAGGGGCTATCAATGAAAAGATAGAAGGTTTTTTTGAAGTTTGCAGGCAAGCAGGTTTAAGCTGTGAACAAGGTGTAATTATTCCGAAAAGTAATATAGAGAATTTAATGCTTAAACAGGAGGTTGTACAGGCGGTTAAAGAGGGTAAATTTCATGTATGGGCCATAAGTACTATTGATGAAGGAATTGAAATACTTACCGGAAATCCTGCTGGTAAACGATTGAAAGATGGATCTTTTACTAAAAAATCTGTTCATTATCTGGTAGATAGTAGAATTGATGAATTAAACAAGAACTTAAGACGACATTCTGGTATGAAAGAATAGCAATTAACATTGAAATTCTAAAACAAAGGTTTACTCTTTAGTACGATGCATACTTTAATGTTGAATTTGGAATTAAAATAGTCAGGAGTAAGATAATTTTAGCTGACTTTGGACAATATTCTTCATTGCTTTTCATTTTTTGAATTACAACACTTTCTTTTTAAAATTTTCATATTTTTTTAATATGAGAATATTTTTATTAGAAATATCGAAAATATCTACGAATAATTACGATATAATTTATATTTCTACTTTCTTTGTATTTGTATGAGAGTTATAGTATTAATTATTATTTTATTGATTTCAACACAAACTTTTTCGCAAGTAGGTGGTGAGCAAATATTTAATTTCTTAAATGTAACAACTTCTGCACATCAAGCTGCATTAGGGGGAGAAACTCTTACCATACAAGATGATGTAAATCAACCTTTGTGGAATCCTTCAACAATTAGTAGGTTTATGGATAACCATGTATCAGTTAATTATACGAGTTTTTTGTCAGGTGTAAATATGGGATCTTTAACTTTTGCTCACTTGATTAATAGAAGATTTGGAACTTTACATGGGGGAATTCAATATGTAAATTATGGAGATTTTATAGGTGCCGATGAAAACGGTATCGAAACTGGGAATTTTACTGCACGTGATTTGGCATTATCTGTTGGTTATGCATATAATATTCCATGGTCAGATTTTTATATAGGATCAAATATTAAATTTTTAAGTTCGAAAATTGAAAACTATACCTCACAAGGAGCAGCATTTGATTTTGGAGTTTATTATTTTACAGATTATAGACCTTATTCATTTACAGCAGTAATTAGAAATGTAGGATATCAATTTTCACCTTATGATGAAAAAAGAGAAGATTTACCTTTGGAAATTGCGGTGGGAGCTTCTTATAAACTAAAAGATGTCCCATTGAAATGGCATTTAACTCTAAGTAATCTACAAAAATGGAATATAGCAGTACCTAATCCATCTGATAATCAAACAGATTTAGAAGGGAATACTACTATAAGTGATATTAATTTTTTTACCAATGCTATACGTCATGTAGTTATTGGTGCTGAGTTTTTTCCTGACAAAGGATTTAATATCCGATTGGGATATAATTTTAGAAGGGCTGCTGAGTTAAAATTAACAGAAACAAGAACATTTGCGGGAATATCTGCAGGATTTGGACTTAAAATGGGAAGAATTAAATTAGATTATGCATATACAAAATATCATCCTGCCGAAAATACCAGTACATTTACATTACATATTGATTTAACTAGAAATGGATTCTAAAATGGAATTTTCAAATAAAATAATTATAGCAATTGATGGATATTCATCTACAGGTAAAAGTACGCTTGCGAAAAAAATAGCAAAAAAGTTGGGATATATTTATGTGGATACTGGTGCTATGTATAGAGCTGTTTCACTTTATGCTTTGCAAAATGATTTTATTTCAAAAGATAAGTTTGATAAAAATAGTTTAGTTTCTAATTTACATAATATTGAATTACATTTTCAATATAATCCAGAATTAGGTTATTCGGAAATGTTTTTGAATGGTAAAAATGTTGAAAGTGAGATTAGAAGTTTAGAAATTTCTAATTTAGTTAGTACAATTGCTACTGTTACTGAAATCAGACAAAAATTGGTTGAGCAACAACAAAAAATGGGTATAAATAAAGGAATAGTTATGGATGGGAGAGATATAGGAACAGTTGTTTTTCCAAATGCGAAATTAAAAATATTCATGACTGCATCTTCTGAAAAAAGGGCGCAACGTAGATACAAAGAGATGATAGATAACGGAGAGAATGTTACATATGAATCTGTATTAGAAAATGTAAATACTAGAGATTATATAGATACAAATCGTAATGATTCTCCATTAATTAAAGCTAAAGATGCTATTGAAATTGATAATAGTGAGCTAAGTGTTGTTGAAACATTTGAAAAAGTATATCAACAAGTATTGCGAAAAATAGTTTTGTAAGAAAATATAATTTTGTTTTAAAAATAATTTCTCAAACCTTTATTTTCTTCTTAAAGTTGCCTTATCGGTAAATTTTTCAATTGTAATTTTAGGGTTGTTGTAAATATATACATCAGATGAATTAATTGCTGAAATAATTATATAATTATTTGCATTTACATAAACGTTGGAATCATCAGAAGTATGTACAGTTACTTCAGCGCATTCTAAATTACTAGCTTTTAAATTGCTTTTATTTTCGGCATGGATTGTTAAATTTTTACAATCTCCTAATAATTTGATGGTTGAGCTTCCTTTCGTTGAAATTTCAACTTTATTTGCTGATAGATAAAGTTCACCTTTACCTGTTTTATTGGTGTTGATATATAAAGAATCTGTATTTACAGTAAGATTTACATAAGCACTTTCATTATTGTTTAAGGTGAATTGTTCAGATTTTATATTCATTTTAATTTTAGAATTGCCTTTGGCATTGATAATAATATTTGTAAAATTTAATGTGCCGTTACCTTTAATATCTGTTTTATCTTTTGTTGTAATTTCATCAATATATTCATCAATAGTAATATGAACATTCAATTTCTTTTTGCGTATAATTTTTTTGGTAAGTCTTATGATTAAAACATCATTAATAACCTCTGTTTTTACAGCATCATGAAGGTTTTTATCAGTTTCTACGGTAACAGATTGACTATTGCCCTGTGTGATAATTACATCTATTTTATCTTTAATTTCAATCTTATAGAAGTTTGAAATATTTCTATCTTCTGTTACAACATTTTTATTACCCTTTAATTTTTCTTGAGCATTTAAACCTAAGGAAACAAATATTAATAATAAAATAAGACTCGTTTTAGCGTAATTGTTTTGCATAAAAGTAAATTTAATATCTCAAAGATATTATAAAAAATCATTGTTATTCCAAACTAAGGTCATAATTTTAATCGAAAAGAAAACCTCGATACTCTGTCTCGAGGTTTCCGTTGAAATTGTCATCCCCGTGAAAATGGGAATCTAAAATACAGAATTTTGATTTTTGACATTGAAGTCAAAATGAAACTAGCGAAATACCTCTACGGCACTGCCTAAAGGATAGTTGGTTTCAAGAAATTCTTTATTGGAAGAAAGATGTTAATTATGGTATATTCAAATATTTATGTGTTTGTAATGATATTTTCCATTTTGGATTTTGCATGACATAATTTACAATTTGTGGTGTCATTTTTTCACGATTACTCCATTCTGGTTGTAGAAATAATTCACAATTTTCATTAACTTTTTTAGCCTGTTCTTCTGCAAATTTAAAATCGTTTTTATTGTAAACAATTATTTTTAATTCATTTGCTTTATGATATATATCTTTAAGTGGAAGTTTAGTTTTTTTTGGTGATAAACAAATCCAATCCCAAATTCCTGTTAAAGGATATGCACCTGATGTTTCAATATGAATTTTGATGTTTTCTTTTTTAAGATTTTTTGTAATATAATCCATATTCCACATCAAAGGTTCCCCACCTGTAATTACAACTGTATTTGCATATTTTTTTACATTTTCAACAATTTTTAAAGTACTTGTTGCTGGGTGTAAGTTTGCATTCCAACTTTCCTTCACATCACACCAATGACAACCTACATCACAACCTCCAACTCTTATAAAATAAGCTGCTTTTCCTGTATAAAACCCTTCTCCTTGAATAGTATAAAACTCTTCCATTAAAGGAAGCATTTCTCCATTATCAATATGCTTTTGTAAATTTTTATCCAAAATAATTTTTTAAAAGTGCAAAGTTAAGCAAATGATTTGCTAATTTTTTTTAAATTTAAATTTAAAACTATATTTTTATAAAAAAATTAATGATGCCAAATAAGGATAAATTTATTGAAATAATAAATAAAGGATATACAACAAAAGGAGATTATATTACTTTAGGTTCTGCCATGCTTGGTGAAGAAACTATATCGAATGCTTTTGTAAAAATTCCTTTAAAAACAATTAACCGTCATGGTTTGATATCAGGTGCAACTGGTACAGGAAAAACCAAAACATTACAAGTATTTGCTGAAAACTTATCAGAAAGTGGAATACCTGTCTTATTGATGGACGTAAAGGGAGATTTAAGTGGATTAGCAAAATCGAGTCCTGGACACCCAAAAATTGATGAAAGGCATGAAAAAATAGGTTTGCCTTTTACGGCTAAAGACTTTCCTGTAGAAATATTAACCATTTCTGAACAAAAAGGAACAAGGTTACGAGCAACTGTTTCAGAATTTGGACCAACATTACTTTCACGAATTTTAGATTTATCAGATACACAAAGCGGAATTGTTGCTATTTTATTTCAATATTGTGATGATAACAAATTACCATTATTAGATTTAAAAGACTTTAAAAAAGTATTACAATTTTCTACTCAAGAAGGTAAAAAAGAATTAGAAGCTTCATATGGTCGTATTTCAACATCTTCTACAGGTTCAATACTGCGTAAAATAGTTGATTTAGATCAACAAGGTGCAGATTTGTTTTTTGGTGAAAGATCATTTGAGGTAAAAGACCTCACAAGAATATCAGATGATGGAAGAGGAATTATTTCAATTTTAAGGTTGACGGATATTCAAGATAAACCCCAACTTTTTTCAACTTTT
>JAUWLK010000127.1 GCA_030613745.1 Flavobacteriaceae bacterium
AATTCTCAATACCTGACCTGGATAAATTTTATTCACATCTTTTAGCATTGGTTTATTTGCTTCAAAAATTTCATTATACTTCATAGCATCACCATAATATTTTTTAGCAATTTTACTTAAACTGTCACCACTTACAACAGTATGAAGTTTAGCTTCTGGTTCTGAAACAGCAGTAGTCATTTTATCATCTACACTGGCTATACCTTTAGTATTCCCAATAGCTAATAAAACTTTTTCACGAGTTGCTTGATTTGCTGCAACTCCCCAAACTTTTGCTGTTTCACCGTCAATTTCAATATCCAAATCAGTTACATCAAAACCGTATGACTGAATATCTTTAACTAATTTTGATGCATTTACAGCATTATCTGCTGTAGAATCAATTGTTTTTTTTCCTGAATTTGATAAAAATGAAAAAATTCCCATAATTTTTATTGTTTTAAAATTGGTTAAGATTGTTAATTTACAAAAAAGTCACCTTTTTTAATATAAAAATCTTATAAATTTTAGTTGTTATAGAAGAAGTTATATCTTTATATTTGTTTAAAATAAATTTTTATGATAATTCATCTGTTAGATAGTACGAATTCTGTTTTAAACAATTTTATTTCTGAAATTAGAGATTTAAATATTCAAAAAGATGCAATGCGTTTTAGAAGAAATATTGAAAGAATAGGTGAAATACTAAGTTATGAATTAAGTAAAGAATTGAGTTATACGATTGAAGATATTGCTAGTCCTTTAGGTATTAAAAAAATTGCGATTTGTGAAAAAGATTTGGTACTATGCTCTGTTTTAAGAGCTGGACTACCTTTGCATCAAGGGATTTTAAATTATTTTGATCAAATTGAAAACGCATTTATTTCTGCTTACAGGCATCATACATCTGGAGATGATTTTGATATAAAAGTTGAATATTTAGCCTCTCCTTCTTTAGATCAAAAAATATTAATTTTAGCCGATCCTATGCTTGCTACAGGAAGTTCTTTAATTGCTGTTTATAAAACTTTAAAAAAATTAGGTGACATAAAACAAATTCATATTGTTGCTGTTATTGCTGCAAAAGAAGGCATAGAGTATATTAAGAATTCTTTTCCAAAAAATACTCATTTATGGGTTGCAACTATTGATGAAAAACTAAACAATAAAGGTTATATAATACCAGGGTTAGGTGATGCTGGGGATTTAGCTTTCGGTACAAAACTATAATATATAAATACTTATATATATTATTAAAAAAAGATACAATATCATCTCTTTTAACCAATGCCTTTTAATGTATTGGAAGTAATTGGCAAAAAGTATACTTAAAGGAAAAAATAAATAAATAAATTCAGAACCATTTTTTATTGGAGCTAAAACAACTAAAAATAAGGATAATCCTGTTTGAAATATTAAAACAGTCCAGGTTGCTTTAAAGTCTTTTTTCTTTGATAGTGATTTTGTTGTTGTTGGGTATATTGAAAGGAATACAAAGGCTAATATAAATACTATAGGATAAAAAAATATGCCTAATTTATAATTATGGTAATTAAAACTATAATCCAAATGCCAAATTTCATAAAATTGATCTAAATTATTTGAAGCTAAAAAATAAACATATACTAAAAATAGTGGTGTAATAAAACCAATAATTGGTATAAAAAAGTTTTTCCAATCATTTTTCCAAAAGATAATAATAGCCATGTAAAGTAATATTATATATACAAAACTCCAATCATAAATTAAACTTGCTATCCCAATCCAAAAAGAACTATCAAATATCTTTTCTTTAGTTTTAAATGAAGTTCTTAAACTATAAATCTTTCTAAAAGATAGTAATAAAAAAAAATTAGTGACCAATAAACTTTTATTTTCGAAAGAAAAAGGGAAGAAACCAAAAAATAAAACATAAAAAAACAAGGCAAAAGAATTATCTTGAGTTAACATGTTTTTTCTAATTATAAAATCAAAAATAAAAAGCATCAATATTGCTAAAGACAAATAAAAGCTCTTTTTTAAAAAATATGTAATTGAAAACTCTCCTGAAAAAACAAATATGGCTGCAATGCTATAAATTATAAACATCATTACTGATAAAGCCAAAAAATTAATTGGTTTTGTTTTATTAAAAAAATTGGCAATCATAATGATATTTTTTAAATTTGCATTTTTAAAGAACTTTTGTCTTTAAATTTGATTATTTTGCAAGTTTAAAGCTAATGTAAAAAACTTTACAACATAAGCCTATAGGTTTCGGTTGATTTTAAAAAATATTATTATGATTGTAAACAATATTTGGAGAGCTACTGCTGATTTTTGTACTAACGTTTTATTTGCTCCATACGATGTTTTTCGTTTTACCGAAGGATGGTGGAGTTCAAACATTGTAAACGCTTTTTTTATTAGTATTGGTTTTGTATTATTATTGTATTGGTTAGGTCAATTACAAAAATTTAGAAAAGCCGGAACTGAATAGATTTCATACTACAAATTTGAATTACGGTGGGAAGTAAAAATAAACTGAAAAGGTTTCGTGAGAATGAAACATTTAAAAATGTAATTCAACCTATTCGTGAAGACGTTATTAATAATTTTCCTTTAAAAGGAAAATGGCATTCATTTTTTAACAATAACAATCCTATTATTCTTGAATTGGGCTGTGGTAAAGGTGAATATACTGTTGCTCTTGCAAAAAAATATCCTAATAAAAATTTTATTGGAATTGATATAAAAGGTGCTCGGTTTTGGCGTGGAGCTAAAACAGCATTAGAAGAAAATTTAATAAATGTTGCATTTTTAAGAACCCAAATTGAATTAATTGATCTTTGTTTTTCTAACAACGAAGTTTCCGAAATTTGGATTACATTTCCTGACCCTCAAATAAAATTCAAACGCACCAAACACCGTTTAATAACTCAAGATTTTTTAAAAAAATACCAACACATACTAAAACCTAAGGGTATAATTCATTTAAAAACAGATAGTGAATTTTTACATGGTTATATGCTTGGTTTATTACAAGAGGGAAAACATAAAATATTATACGCCAATCATGATATTTATAATAGTTCAAGCCCCCCTTTAGAAGCTACCTCTATACAGACTTTTTATGAAAAACAATATTTAGAAAATGATAAACCTATAACCTATATAAAATTTAAAACAAACTATTAAATTTACATACCTAATTAGTTTTGTTTAAAAAAAGAATATTTTTAGTAAAATGGAAAATGAAGGTTTTTTTGAAAGAGTTTATCAAGTCGCAAGACAAATTCCATACGGGAAAATTACAACTTATGGAGCAATTGCAAAATACTTAGGAACTCCTAAATCAGCCCGAATGGTGGGTTGGGCACTTAATGCTTCAAAAAATGATAATTCTATACCGGCTCATCGCGTTGTAAACCAGAAAGGGTTACTCACTGGGAAAAATCATTTTAAAGGCACTAACTTAATGAAGCAATTACTTGAAAATGAAAATGTTAAAATTTATAATAATCAAATTGTAAACTTTAATGCTCTTTTTTGGGATCCAATAAAAGAGTTGATTAAACAATAAATTCTGTTTTTTTGAGTTTCTTGATTAAATTGTGTTAATTAAACATATTCTTTTTTATATTTGTAAATAATTGTTACTAATTTGAATTTAAATCATGAAGAAATTTTTACCTAAAATTACATTATTAATTTTTTTCTTCTTTTTTACTATAACCTATTCGCAATCAAGATTTAGTCATGAAGCAGGTCTGATTTTTGGTGTTGCTTCTTTTCAAACAGATTTTGGTCAAAGACATAATTTTCCAAGTGCAAATCAATCAACATTATCTGTTGGAGTTGTTCATTATTTAAATTTTTTTGGTAGTCAATACAACTGGAGATCTGGTACCAGTTTCTTTTCTGAACACTTTAAATTAAAAACTGAGTTCAATTATTTATTTAATACTAATGTACAGCATGAAGGTGAATATGTTGAATTAGATAATGAAATAGGAGATAAACTAAAAGTTATGAAAGGTCAAATTAAGATGTATAATATTGGTACAAATCTTGAATTTTATTTCTTTCAACTTGAAGATTATACAGCTTATTTTACTAATAAAAAATCTATAAATCCTTTTGTAAGTTTAGGCTTACACTTTAGTGCTTACGACCCTGATATTTTGGTAAATGACGTTTCTTTAGAAGGAACTGAAGAGCCTTACCTTGGATTAATTAACAAATGGCAAGAAGGAGCTATTTATTTAAACTCTGGGTCTACTTTTGGCGTTTCAGCTGGAGCTGGTGTCCGTTTTGGTTTAGGTGATTTTGATTTTGTAATTGATAGTCGTTGGCAACATTTCTTTTCTGATAAAGTTGATGGTTTAGATGATTTTTCAAGTGATACCGGTAGTGAATACAATGATACCGCGATATTTGTCAATATTGGTGTGGTATATGTTTTTGGTAAATATTAAATAAGTTGTAAAGCCTTCTCTAAATCTTTTATTAAATCTTTTTTACTTTCTATACCTACACTTAATCGTATTAATGAATCTATAACTCCTGTTTTTTCTCTTTCTTCTTTTGGTATAGATGCATGAGTCATACTTGCCGGATGACCACTTAAAGATTCTACTCCTCCTAAAGATTCGGCTAAAGTAAATACTTTTAAATTTTCTAAAACTTTTATAGCCTTATCATAACTATTCCCTTTAATAGTAAATGAAAGCATTCCTCCAAAATCTTTCATTTGTTTTTTAGCTATTTCATGATTTGGATGATTTTCAAAACCTGGCCAATAAACTTTATCAATTTTTGGGTGTGATTCTAAATATTCAGCAACTGCTTTACCATTTTCACAATGTCTTTGCATACGAATATGTAGCGTTTTAATTCCTCGTAAAACCAGAAAGCTATCCATTGGTCCGCAAATAGCTCCGCTTGCATTTTGAATAAAATATAATTTATCAGCTAAGTTCTTATCCTTTACTATTAATGCTCCCATTACAACATCTGAGTGACCTCCTAAATATTTTGTAGCAGAATGCATAACAATATCTGCACCTAAATCAAGAGGTAATTGCAAATACGGCGTCGCAAATGTATTATCAACAACTAAACGCAAATGGTGTTTTCTAGCAATATTGGCTGAAGCTTCAATATCAATAATATTTAGCATTGGATTTGTTGGTGTTTCAACCCAAATCATTTTTGTTTTATCATTGATATATTTTTCAATATTATTAGTATTATCCATTCCTATAAAATGAAATTTTATTCCAAAATTTTCAAATACTTTTGTAAAAAGTCGGTAAGTACCCCCATACAAATCATTTGTGGAAATTACTTCATCCCCTGGATTTAATAACTTAATAACAGCATCAATAGCTGCTAATCCCGAACCAAAAGCCAAACCATAATTTCCGTTTTCAATACTTGCTAATGCATTTTCTAAAGCAGTTCGAGTTGGATTTGCGGTACGAGAATATTCATATCCTTTATGACTACCAGGTGAGGACTGCGCATATGTTGAAGTTTGATAAATTGGAGGCATTACTGCTCCTGTACTTGGATCGTGTTGCTGACCTCCATGAATTACTTTTGTATTAAAATCCATTATATATATTTTATTAATTATTATCGAAAATATCTAGCTTTTTTGAATAATAGCTAAATTATTTAGCAAATTTTTTAATTACTTTTCCAACAGTTAAACCTTGTACAATGATTGAAAATACAACAACAATATAGGTTATTACCAAAAATAAATCACGATGCATTTCTTGGGTTAAACTCAATGCTAATGCTATTGAAATTCCGCCTCGTAATCCGCCCCAAGTCATAATTATATTTGTGTTTGGAACAAAATCTAATTTTTTAGCGAAAAACTTTATCGGCAACATTAATGATAAATATCTTGCAAATAATAATAACGGAATCGCTAAAACTCCAGCAAAAATAAATTTGCCATCAAATGTTAAGATCAGCATTTCCATGCCTATCAGTACAAATAAAATAGTATTTAAAAGTATATCTACCAATTCCCAAAATTTATCTACATATTGTTCAGTTACTCCACTCATGGAAGCTTCTCTGTTTGTATCATTACCAACTACTAGTCCAGCAGTAACCATAGCTAAAGGAGCAGATAAATGTAATTGTTGAGCAATCACTGTACCACCCATAACCAATGCAATTGTAATAATAACTTCAATATCATAATCATCAATTGATTTTAATAAACGAAAGGTTATCCAGCCCAATGCTAATCCTAGTGCTATTCCTCCAACTACCTCAACTAAAAACAACTCCGCAATATGACCAAATGAAACTTCACCTCCTCCTTTTGCTATTTGATATATCGTTAAAAAAATAACAACACCTACACCGTCATTGAACAATGATTCTCCTACTATTTTTGTTTCTAATATTTTAGGAGCTCCTACTTTTTTTAAAATTCCTAAAACAGCTATAGGATCTGTGGGTGAGATCAATGCTCCAAATAGTAAGCAGTAAATAAAATCTACATTCAAATTTATTCCTTGTAATAGATAATAAATAAATACTCCAATAATAAAGGTAGATGTAATTGTTCCGAAAGTTGCAAATGTTAAAATTGGTTTACGTTGTACTTTTAATTGCTGAAAATTAGTATGCAATGCTCCTGCAAAAAGTAAAAAACTCAGCATAACATCTAATAAAACTGTTTCAAAATCAATTCCTGCAATAAATTGTTTTTCTTTTTCTAAAAGTGTACTGTCAAAATAACTCAAGCCAAAAAGAATTAATGTAAATGCAATAGTGATAGACATTAACCCAATAGTATTTGGCATTTTCAAAAACCTCACATTGATATATCCAAAAACAGCTGAAAAAACAACTAAAATAGTTATTATTGTAAAAAGATTCATTTTAAACGATTTTTTTAATTGACAAAATTACCCCTAAATGTATTCCATCATGAAACGCATTAAATTGTAATGCATCATCTATATTATTTAAACTTATATCAACACTCGTCAAATAAGGAGTATATTTTTTAAAAACATTTTTATTATAATCTTTTTGAACTTTTAAAACAGAGGAAACCAAATTATTTTTAACATACTCAACCTCTTCTTTTGTAATATTTGTAGTTGCCTTTGATCCTTTTGTATATTTTTTAACTAAATCAGAATTTATTTTTAAAGGTAATCCAGATAATTTATAGGTTAACAATTGTTGTGTAACCAAAATATGAGCAATATTCCAAAATATAGAATTGTTGAAATTTTCAGGTATAGCAACTAGTTGTTTATGTGTCATTTCCTCTAAAAAACCTACCAGTATTTTTCTATTAAAAATTGCTGTTTCAAATATTTTGTCCATTTAATATAATTTTAGCTAAAAATAAGTAACTTTCCAATGATAAATACCTTTTAACTCCATTTAATGAAAAAAATATACCATTTAAAAACCTGTGATACCTGTAAAAAAATACTAAAATCTATTCCGCTTGACGGATTTATATTACAAGAAATTAAATCAAATCCTATAACAGTAAAACAATTGGAAGATTTGAAAGAATTATCTGGGACTTATGAATCTCTATTTAGCAGAAGAGCTAAGAAATACAA
>JAUWLK010000322.1 GCA_030613745.1 Flavobacteriaceae bacterium
TTTACTAATGTTGGGCTCCACAAATTTTGCTTCTAAAAAAGGCTTTTTAAAACATTTTAATTTTTTAAAATCTGAAATTGCTCCAAATGATCACATTGATGAAATTGTTACTTTTTGTAATGAAATGTCAAAAATTAAAACCGGAGTATTAATTGTTTTAGAAAGAAATAACAGTTTAGAATTGGTAAAATTAACAGGTGACACAATGCATATAGATGTAAACATACCTATTCTTAAAAGTATTTTTTATAAAAATAGTCCTCTTCATGATGGCGCAATTATTATTGAAAATGATATTATAACTGCCACCAGAGTAATTTTACCATTAGATAATACTTTGGATATTCCTGCACATTTCGGTTTACGCCATAGAGCCGCTTTGGGAATAACAATTCAAACAGATGCTCTTGCCGTAGTAGTTTCTGAAGAAACTGGTCAAATTTCTTATATGAATAATGGAGCTTTTATTTTATTTGAAGACACTAATGATCTAATTGAAATAATAAAAGAAGATATAACCTATTAATCAACTAGCTTTTTTCTGTAAAAACTGAATATTGTACAGCCTACTATAGTAACCTTTTTTATCCAGTAACTGTTTGTGGGTACCTTGCTCAACAATTTTTCCATATTCCATTACAATGATCTTATCAGCTTTTTTTATTGTTGCTAATCGATGTGCAATAATTATTGAAGTACGATTTTTAGTTATTTTTTCTGTAGCATTTTGTATCAATTTTTCTGAATGAGTATCTATAGATGAAGTTGCCTCATCTAAAATCAAAATACTAGGCTTACTAACAGATGCTCTTAAAAAAGCAATTAATTGGCGTTGACCAACAGATAACATTACACCTCTTTCTTTCACATTATAATTGTAATCATTTGGTAAAGACATAATAAAATCATGAATTCCAATTTCTTTAGCTATCTTTTTAACTTCATCTAAAGTAATTGATTGATCTTTTAGTGTAATATTATTATAAATCGTGTCTGAAAACAAGAAAACATCTTGTAAAACAACAGCAATTTGATTTCGTAAATCATGTAATTTATAATCATTTATGTTAATATTATCGATTTTAATTTCACCACTATTAATATTATAAAAACGATTTAGTAAATTAATAATTGTTGATTTACCTGCTCCTGTTGCTCCCACTAACGCAACAGTTTCTCCAGAATTTACTTCAAAAGAAATACCTTTAATAACTTCTTCATTTTTAATATAACTAAAATGAACATCTTCAAAAGTAACTTGTCCCCTTAAAGAATTCGTATTTATTATACCTATATCTATTTCAGATTCTTTATCATCTATAATTTTAAAAACCCTATCTGCAGCTACCATACCCATTTGTAATGTATTAAATTTATCAGCTATTTGCCTTAACGGACGAAATAGCATATTATTCATCATGATAAAACTAATAATTGTACCTGCTTTTATTGTGTCATCCGCTATAGCGCTTAAACCGCCATACCACACCACTAAACCAATAGCAATAGAAGGTAGTATCTCTGCCAAAGGAAAAAATATAGAATTGTACCAAACTGTTCTAACCCATGCTTTTTTATGTTTTTCATTAATTGAGTAAAACTTTTCATATTCAATTTCTTCACGAGTAAAAAGTTGTATAATACGCATTCCTGTAATACGTTCTTGCACAAAACTATTGAGATTTGCTACTTCAGTCCTCACTTCCTGAAAGGCTGATTTCATAGCTTTTTGAAAAACTTTAGTTGCAAATATAAGTAAAGGTAAAATTGCAAAAACTATCAATGACAAACGCCAATTCATCCAAAGCATTACTGCTGCAATGACAAACATTTTTAATAAATCACTTATTATCATAAACAATCCTTGTCCAAAAACACTAGCTATGGTTTCAATATCTGATACAACTCTCGTTACCAATCTTCCTACTGATGATTTATTAAAATATTGCATTTTAAAGTGCAAAAGGTGTTTGAATAATTGGGTTCGCATATCTTTAACGATATTCTGCCCTAACCAGTTTGCAAAATATATAAATATAAATTGGAAGGTTACTTCAAAAAATAAAACTATAAACATAAGAATTGAAAAATTCAATAATTGTTCTGCATTTTTATTGGAAATATAATCATCTACAATTTGTTGTAATAATATGGGTCTGATTGCAGCAAAAACAGCTAGAAAAATTACCGAAATCAAAGATAAAACAAACTGTAATCTATAACTTTTAGCAAAGGACAATAGCCTTGCAAAAAGCTGATAATCAAAAACTTTACCAGTTACTTTATTATCTTTTTTTATCATAATTATTCTTTAACTATACTTTTTGGATAACTA
>JAUWLK010000079.1 GCA_030613745.1 Flavobacteriaceae bacterium
AGTATATATGGAAAATAGGAGATTAGTAATTGAAAATGATTAGAATGAATAGATTCAATTTATTTTTATTTATAACTATAGGTCTGTTTGGATATTTAAATGCACAGGATAATGATGAAAAGAATAACTTATTAAAACTAGGATTTAATTATGGTTTTGGAACGCAAAAAAGTTTCCCTTTTAATTCAAAAGATTATGATTATTCAGTACAGTTTTATAAAATTCAAATTAACTATCAATTAGCTGATAAAAGAAAATGGATTTATGAATTAAATATCGAACCAAGTTTTTATAATGCAGAACATCAGTTATTAAATAAGTATTATTTAAAGCCAAGTGATAGAGAAGATTATATTGAAAAAAGAGAAGAATTTACTAAAAAGAAACAAATAAAAGAGTATGTATTAAACTTTGGTTTTTTGATTAGGCATAAAACGTTTAAAAAAATAAGTACATATGCTTTGGGTAGTATCGGACCAATGATTACTGATACAGAAACGGAAAGAATGCCAAGCGGATTTGCTTTTTCTGATATTATTGCTTTGGGGTTAACATATAAAATTAATTCAATTTTTCTTGATTTTAGATTTAGCTTAAGACATGTTTCAAATGCTAATTTGAATTCACCAAATAATGGTCACAATAGTACCAATGTTGAAATTGGATTTATGTATCAATTATAAATAAACTAATTAAAATTGTTATTATTCTTTTAATTTTTTTAAATGCTTTATGTACTCCTCTTTGTTTTGAATAAAAATATCTACTATTTCTAAATGGCGTCGTTTTTCAAATAAATTTACAATACCTTTTGGTAAACAAAATTCTACAAAACCATCAATATTTTTTTTAGGAATTTTCAGTGTATTTAAAAAAAAATCATCTTTGAAATAGTCTCTAATTATTTGAATATATTCTTGATTAAATTCTAATTTTTTATCTTCATCAATTAATTTTTTTAGTTTTCTATCTCTTTTTCTATTACCTGAAATGATATTGTAAATATCATCGATTCCACCTTGTTGCCCTAAAAGGGTTGCTAAAATTACTACTGCTAAACTTTCTTGGCTATAGTAATTTAAATTTCTTTCTAACTTATTTAAAGGTATTTTATCAGCATTAGGTAAACCTAGAGATTTTGCCATATTGTTAGATTGCATTACCATAACTTCTTTTAGTTTATTGGTTTTTTGAAATAATTGAACGATTATAAAACCATCTTCCAAGGTGTTTTTATTGATGATTATGGTTTTATTTTCAAATTGGATGTTTGAAAAATTTATTGTATCATTTATTTTAACAGATATTTTAAATTCACCAAATTTATTACTTATGGTTCCTCTTTTTGTGGATATATTGATTATGTGAACATTTTCAATAGCTATAGAATCACTTGAAACTATTCCATTAATAATTTGCAAATCATTTTGAGCGTATAATTGAAATGAAAGTATAAAAAATATGAAAATGTAAAATTGCTTCATATTTTACTTATTAAAATTTTTACTTTCTTTTATAAGTAAATCCATTATTTCTAATTTCTTGTCTTTTATGTATAAATCAATAATTCCTTTTGAAATACAATGTTTAATAAAAACATCAATTTTATCAATAGAGATATTTAATTGATGGATAAAAAAATCATCACCAAAATCTGCTCTTATTTTTTCAGGGGCTTCTTTTGATTTAATTTGATAATTTACTTCCTTTATTTTTAATTCTCTTTTGTTTTTTCCGATTTTACTTATTTCTTTGGTTAATGGTTTGAGTATAAAAGATGCCAAACCTAAAATATTTCCACCGATCGGAATATTTGGATTAGTTAATTGTGAAGCATCTGGAGGTCTTTTTCTATCCGTTTCATCAATATCATCAACCACACTAAAATCTACTGCCCAAGCACCTGGTTTTGATAATTCTGGATTTAATTCTTTAATACTGTCTTTTGCATTTTTACTGTCAGCAAATAAATTACCTGTTAAATCATGAGCTTTTATTTCAACTTCATCCAATGTATTTATTTTTTGAAATAAATCAATTCTAATAAGTTTACTTTCTATTTGTTTTTTGGTAATTTGAAGTACTTTGGTATAAAATTGAATTCCTGAAAAAACTAAAGTATCATTTACTTTTACAGGAATTTTAAATTCACCAAATTGATTACTTACAGTTCCTTTCTTAGAATTTTTATTTATAATATGTATATTTTCAATAGCAACAGAATCACTCGTGATAATACCTTTAATTTGATATCGATCATCTTGTGCTTGTATTTTTAAAACAAACAAGAGAGTAAGAATAAGGTAAAGTTGGTTCATTATTCAAAGAAACAATTCTGAAATCTTAAAAATTATTAACAAAAAGATAAACTTTTGTTAAAGGTTAGTTCTTAAAATTTTGTTTTGTTAACTTTGATTTTAGATAAGGAGTTTATGAAACAGGTATGATAAAATTTTCTCACTTACGAAAAGTTTATTGATGAGTTTCATAAATTATCTGATTAGGTAAACAGATATTGATAAATAATAAATACATGCATATGAAACAAATGATTATAGCAAGTACTTCGGTAGTTTATGGTAGCGAATATTTAGCGTATATTTTACCAACCTTAAAACAGTTTTTTAAAGGAATTAACGAAATATTATTTATTCCTTATGCAAGACCAAGCGGAATTTCACATGATGAATACACCCAAATTGCAAGTAAAGCTTTTTCTAAAATTGATATAAAAATAAGTGGAATTCATGAATTTGACAATCCAATAGTAGCAGTGCAAAATGCTGAAGCAATTTTTACTGGAGGAGGAAATACTTTTGTTTTAGTTGATTCTTTACAAAAGAAAAAATTATTTCCGGTAATTAAAGAAGTAGTTCAAAAAGGCACTTTATATTTTGGTACCAGTGCCGGAAGTAATATCATGGGTGTTGATATGAAAACTTCCAATGATATGCCAATTGTTTATCCAGCAGGGTTTAAAACATTGGGATTGATTCCTTTTAATATAAATCCACATTATTTAGATCCAGATTTAAAATCAAAGCACCAAGGTGAAACTCGTGAAACTCGGATAGAAGAATACCTTACTTTTAACGATGTGCCTGTTATTGGATTAAGAGAAGGTAGTTGGTTAGAAGTTAAGGGAGATAATATTGTTTTAAAAGGGAATTTAACCGCAAGATTATTCCGAAAAGGAGAAAAACCAATAGAAATGCTACCCGAATGTAGATTTTTATAAGGTATTAAAACTGATAAACAAGAGCATTTATATTCATGCCAGCCCCAACGGATGCAAACAAAACAGCATCACCATCATTTATTTCATGGTCGGCTAAATTTCTTTTTAGAATCATATCTAACAAAGTAGGTACTGTTGCCACAGAACTGTTTCCTAGTTTTTGAATACTCATAGGCATAATATTCACAGGAATTTTTGAATCGTATAATTGATAAAAGCGTTTAATTATGGCTTCATCCATTTTTTCATTAGCTTGATGAATTAATATTTTTTTTATTTTTTCAATAGGCAAACCACTTTTGTCTAAAGCAGTTTTCATAGCATTAGGTACATTATTTAATGAAAATTCATATATTTTTCTACCATACATTTTGATATATCTTGTATGGATATTTGGAATTATTTTATTTGATTTTCCAAAAAATAAATAATTAGCTTCATCATAGGTAAATGATTGTGAAGCAAAACTAAGAACACCATTGTTTGTTTTATTTCCTTTTTCAAGAATGCAAGCTCCAGCACCATCGGAATAAATCATAGAATCTCTATCGTGGGGATCAACAACTCTAGAAAGTGTTTCAGCACCAATTACCAAACATTTTTTTGCAATACCGGCTTGTATAAAATTGTCAGCTTGAATTATACCTTGTAACCATCCCGGGCAACCGAAAATAATATCATAAGCAACACAATTTGGATTTTTAATTCTTAATAAATGTTTAACTCTTGAAGCTAAACTAGGTAACATATCTGATTGTTTGTCATTAAATCTAATATCTCCAAAATTATGAGCAAAAATTATTTGATCAATTTCTTCGGGGTCAATATTTGCAGATTGAATGGCAATTTTAGAAGCAATTGTTGCCGCATCACTATTTTGAAGTTCAGGTTCTAAATATCTGCGTTCTTCTATTCCAGTTATACCTTTAAATTTTTCAATAATAATTTCATTTGAAACCTCAAGAGACTCGTTTTTCTCACCATAAAACTCTCTATTTAAAAAATCTGAATTTTTTTTGATGATTTTTGGAATATAACTACCAGTTCCGGTTATGATTGATTTCATGTTAGTTTCAATGTTTGTTATTAATAGAGTATTGCTGTAAAGGCACCAAAAATAATAAATAATAAGTTTAAACTCATTAGTATAATTGTCAGAATCCCAATAAATTTATAATGTGATTTTAATTTTTTCAATCCAAAGGTAAGTAAATCCGTATCATTGTTCTTTATTGCATTTTTGATGTTATTACCAAATTGGAATAAAAAATAAATTGGAATAAATGAGATACCTGCCAAAATAAGATAAAAAAAAGAAAAAAATTGTATTGGAACACCTAAGGCATCATTAGGTATTTGAGATAGAATAGTTCCCATACTAAATGACATTATAATCATTAGTCCAATACCAATAAATCCTATAATAGATAAAATGGTTGCCCACTTTGCTGCTTCATAAAGAAATTTTTTGGCTTGCTGACTTAATTCCATTTGACCAATTACTGTAATTTGTTAAATAAAAAGTAAATGTAATTAAATTTTTAAATAGGGAATTAATAATTTAAAGTTTTTAATTTCATAATAGTAGCAATTGAAGTAGCTCTATTTTTTGCTATGTTGGCATTATTGCCAATATAATTTTCATCAATGATTTGATGGAAGTAATTTAACCATATATTGAAGTGTAATTCTTTAAAAGGTTTTTCTTTGTTTAATTCGATATGTGGAAGCATAGCGTTTCTTTGGTAAGTGCCTGAATAAAATAAAATATTATCCCAAAAATCTACCAGAATTTGTAAATGTTTTTCTAATTCGTTTGTCTGATTAAATTTTTCAAAAAAATGTTTCATGTTTTCATCCGTAAGTAATTTTTTATAAAATTCATTTACAATTAAGTAAATATCTTTACGGTTTACTATATCATTCTTCATCAGTTTTATAATAAAGTTTTGTCAAAAGCCAGTGGAAGTAGATCATTTATTGAATTTGCCTGAATAATTTTACCAGTTTCTCCTGTAAAAAAGATTTCAATATTTTGAGCTTGGTTAACTTCATATTCAGTTATTGTTTGTCTGCATGCACCACATGGTGATACAGGTTTGTTAACGATACTTATTTTAGAGCTTGCAGAAATAAATATCTTTTGAATTTTTATTTTAGGATATTGAGAAGCTGCATTCCATATAGCTACTCGCTCAGCACACATACCAGATGGGTAGGCGGCATTTTCTTGGTTGTTGCCCAGAATAATTTTTCCATTTTCAAGTAATAATGATGCACCTACGCTAAATTTTGAGTATGGAGAATATGCATTATTTCGAGCTTCAATGGCTTTTAAAAGTAAACTTTTATTTGATGATGAAAGTTCATTTGAGTTTTCGTAAATAGTAAACTTTGAAGTTATTTTTATCTCCTTCATCTGTATAAATTTGTTGTCTAAAATGGTAAGATGGAATGCGTCTTATTTATCATCTTTGAAAATATAGAATAACTAATATGATACATTTAATGATGATTAAAAATATTCATAGACATCACCTAAATTTATAGTCAGCGAAAATCGTAAAGTACTTTCTAAAGGATTAGTAACATCTGATGCATTTATTAGATATGAAAGGTCTAAAGTAGAACTTCTAAATTTAAACCCTGCACCAATTGTGAAAAATTGTCGGTTACCTTTGTTTGGACTTTCATGGAAGTAACCAGCTCTTACTGCAAATGTTTTATCGTACATATACTCTGCACTTAATGCCCAGGTAACTTCTTCTAATTCTTCCTCAAACCCTCTGGGTGCATCATAAAATGATTGAAACATACCTTTTAAAAAACCAACATTGTCATCTTTTCCTGCAATTATTTCATCACTTTCTCTTATCGGTGGAGTGGGAACAAGTAGTTTGTTAAATTCAACATTTGCGGTTATGGTATTTACGTTATCTAAAATAAAATCAAATCCACCACCTAATTTTAAATTTGTAGGTATAAAACTTTCTTCACCTCCAATTACTAGTTCCACTTTTGGCCCTATATTTGAAATATTAAAACCACCACGCCATTTACCATTAAAATCGCCAAAATTCATTTCTTCACTTTGGTAATAACCTGATAGATCTACAGAAAACGTATTAACTGCTTGAATGAAAGAATCTTCAATATTTATAGCCATATCAGAACGAATGTATCTTAAACCAACTGCCATAGAAAAATTTTCATTTAGTTTTAAAGCATAAGAGGCATCTATTGAAAAGTCATTAGGGTTTTCAGTTCCCAGTGGAGTTCCAATATCATCTGTTAGATCAATTGAGCCTAATGAAAAATAGGTTAGACTTGCACCCCATGCACTTCTTTCATTAATTCGATTAGAAACAAATGCGCTGGTTATACTCACATCATTTGTTAAATTTCTTAGCCAAGGCGTGTAATTTAAACCAATTTGCCATTGCGAACTAGAAAAAGCGTATTTTGCTGCATTATAGTGTTGTGAACTGGCATCAGGTGTTGTTGCTACTCCCATATCAGCCAAACCACCAGCTCTTGCATCTGGAGCTATTAGTAAAAATGGTGATGCGGTTGTTATTGGATTTTCATCTTGTGCATAAAAATTAAATATTCCTAAAAAAATTGCGATGAAAACTAAACTTAATTTTTTCATGTATTGAATTAATTGTAGAGGATTAATATATAGTTTATTGCAGAATAACTAATTTTTCAATTTTTTCTGCTTTTGTATTTGTTAATAAAGATTTAACATGAAGCTTATATATATAAACTCCCTTACCAATTTTATTGCCAAAATCATCAAGACCATTCCAAGTTATTTCTCTTGATAAAAGTCCATCAGATTGCACAGATCGGTTAAGGGTTTTAATGAGTTTTCCAGACACCGTAAAAATTTGAACTTGTACCTCTAACGTTTCATTTGGCTTATTATGATTAAACCAAAATTCGGTATAGTTCACAAACGGATTTGGATAATTCAATACGTTACTTAAAATTAAATCGTTGTCATCAACTACAATAAAACTTAACGTAGCTTCAGAAGGATTATTGTATGTATCCCAACATTTAAATTTGATGGTGTGCAGGCCGGGTTCTAAATTGCGTAAAGGGAATTTAACTTTACCTTTTTTAAAGTCGTTTAATTCAGTTTCATAATAATCGTTTAATACAAATGGATTGGCATTATCGTCATCTAAAATAGCAATAATATCATGATCAACTGCTGTAATGGAAGTGTTAATGCCCGAATTGTCTTCTAAAATGGCATATATTATTGGTGATTCGCTTGTATTACCGCCATCAACAAAAGATTCATCATTCATAAATAATTGGATATTGGGTCCTTCATTATCTGTTGGGGCATTAGAATCAATTCCGCCGATTTTTATTTGTAAATTATAACCTGATTTATCTGTTTTTTTATCATCAGCATAAAAGCTTATTTTGGCATTTCCATAAGCTATCCTTATATCTTTTGGTACAATAAAATCAAATGAGAAATTTCCATTATTAATTGATGCTCTGCCTCTAAAAATTTTACTTTCAATAGAAGTGAATTCCATTTTTTTACCAAAATTATCATTGTCTAATGTAGTTTTGTTCAAAGGTTTGTCATATATGGTAGCAGATAGAACTCCGTTAAAATTATTCAATATATTGTTTTGATCATCAGTTATAATTCCTTCAAACTTAATATGTGATAAAGCTTTTAAAGTATCTAAACTTTGGTTAATGTCTTTGTCGTTCATTTTTGTAATGATAACATTTGGTTTAGGTTGTGCAAGCTTCATTGCAGGGTCACCAAAATTATAAACAAAAAAACGTTGGGCAGAGGAAAATTCATGTTTGGTATTCATTAGTGATTCAGCTATTGTATAATCTTCATTTTGAAAATTAAATAATTTTTTTACCAAACTTTTATTAAAATTTTGACCAACACTTATAAAAATTTCACGAGTAGTGGTTATCATATTTGTAGCACCTCCATTTTGATTTAAAAAAGTAAACTCTCCTGCAGTTGGTTGTAAAGGATTATCAAACCTTGAAAATTCACAGGTTACTGCTATAAATAAAGGTAGTGTGTTTAAATTATTCCAGCTTTGTATTTGAGGTACTTCTAAAATTCGTTCTTGAGCCCAGCCATTAATTCCTCCATGACCAAAATAATCAACTACTAAGGTTCCGGTTTCAACCGAATTTGTTATTGCTTCATTAACTGTTGGGTACCTTTCACCTCCAGCAGAAGTAATTTGTTGATGGGCGTCAGCATATATTTTTTTGATGTTAAAACCTGGCTTGTTAATTTTGACATCTTCTGTAATTAGATCAACTGTTTTCTGTAAAATAAATTCAGAAGGTTTATCAGGGTCGTCAGCTACAAAAGTTAAGTTATTGCGCCAGTCACCATATGAATTGGTACTGTAATAATTTAATGTTTTATCAACAGCTTTTTGTGCTTCAAGTATTGTTGTTATAGGATATCTTCCTGTGGCTACATCTTGGAAATCGTTGGGAGTAAGTTCTCCTTCAACATCATCCATAATTCCAAAATAATCATCTGTAACATAGGAAGTTACTAAATTAAAACTTTCAAAAGATTGAAATGCAGGAACAATATTATTGTTATTGGTTATTCTATCTTTAAAATCAAATGATGAATCGCCAAATAAACAAACAAATTTAATTTTTTTATCATTTGTTGTTGCATTCAGATATAAAAATCGTACAAAATCTCTTATGGCTGTTAAATCAGGTGATCCTGAACCAAATTCGTTATAAATTTGATTGATGTCAATTACTTCTGTGGTTAAATTTGAATTATTACGATGGTAATCAGCTAATCTTTCGGCTTCATTTAGAAGGTAATTTTGAGTAATAATTACATAATCAATATCTTGTAATTTATGCAAATTTTGATTGTCAACTATATTATTGTCAATTGTTTCTGGAATAAAAAAGTCATTTTCATTGATAACTATAAATTCTTTTAATTCACCTCCAAAGGATTTAAATTTAAAACCCGAGTTGTCTGATTCGTTATTAATTTGTTTAGGATTTATATAATCAGATACATCCCAAATTTGGTAAATATTTGAGTTATTTTGTATTTGATATTCATAAATATTATTGATATTGGTTGTTTTAATATTTCTAAATGAAAATTGTTTATCATGAGCGATTAGTTTTTTTGTGCCTAAAATCTCTATATAGTCTAAGTAAGCTTTTGCAGATGGATTTCCGAAATTGTTATAAGTAATTTCTATATTTAATTGCTCTTGATTTGAATTGGTATTTTTAAATGATTCACTTGCAACAGCCAAATTATAAGATGATGATGATAATGCTGGAAAATTTAAATTTATCAAGTCAACTCCATTAATTTTAGCATTCATTTGCGTATTGGTAAAAGATATTGCTACACCTCGTATTCGTAAGGTGATATCCTCACTATTGTCAATATCATTAAAGTTAAAACGAAAAGTTTGGTTTTCATTAAAACTAAAATCTTCACCTAGCCATTGCTGGCCGTTTGCAAAAAGATTAACTTTTTCAATTTCATGAACCAAAAAATCTTGATAGTTATTAATTTGTTGATTTGCCGATAGAGTTATTTGATCTGAAGTAGAAATTCTTTTACCAGCTCCGTTATCAACAGTAATAAAATAATAGGCTTTGTCACTATAA
>JAUWLK010000262.1 GCA_030613745.1 Flavobacteriaceae bacterium
CAGTATAAGGATCACTTATTGTTAAGTTTGAATAACTCAACTTAGATTTTATAAAATCAGTTACAAATTGTTGTTCTTGCATTTCTTTTTCATCCCAAGTAATATCTAAAGTCCCTTTATAACTTTGCGTACCTGCCAAAGCCATGGTTTTAAATTTGCCTTCTTTTACATTTAATAAGGTTTCTGGTGTTGCTCCCATCCATAAACCAACTTTTGGGTGAAACCAAATATATACAAAAGCAGTATTATAATTTTGTAATAGTTTTTGAAAAATATCACTAATTTTATTATTGTCCATTGCAACTTCTTCCCGTCTTGACAAGACTACTTTTGATACATTTCCTTTTTTAATAAAATTAATTCCTTTTTCAACCAAAATAATATGATCTTGCTTTACTTTTTGTCTATCATCATTATCTAAAGTTGGATTTACAAAATTTAAGTCAATTTTATCAGAATGATTATAATTTACTGTCAAAAACTCACATTCTTCATTTGGAAAAAAGATTGTTTTTGCATTATTATCAAAAGGTGCAAATACAAATCCTGATTCGGTAAAATCGCTTATGTAATTTAATTTATCATTTTTTTGAAAAAGAGCTTTTACTTTATTTGAATTCGGTTGTTTATACATCACAAAAGGCAAATTCTTATTTTTTACCTCTTCAATTCTTAATATCAAATTTTTTAATTCCGTTTGCAAATCAATTCACATTTAAAATTTCAGCTTTAATCAACCCAAAGTTAGTCCAAACCAGTGAATGATTTCCTTTTTCTATAGGCAATAAAGTAAATTTATTTTTATCCATTTTTTCTTTTAAAAATAATGCGTTTTCAAAAGGTACTATTCTATCTTTTTTACCGTGTATGGTTAGTACGGATGATTCACTTACATTCCAAATGTTTTCAAATTCTGACAATTCAGTTACATGTTGTAATTTTTCTTGAGCTGCTGCTTGAAAAACTTTGGGTACAAAAGGTCTGGTAAGTTTCCACTCAAATAAATTTAAAGCCCAAAACATGGGTTCTAAATCTCCTTTAACAGCTCCTGCCAATATAATTTTCTTTTTATATTTTTTTGTCGATGCCATTGCAATAGTTCCTCCATAAGAATAACCAACCAAAACTACTTTTTCAAGATTTATATTTTTTAATACTTCATGTAAAACCTCCACTTCATCATTTACAGAACTTAAGACTTTTCCAGTTGCAATATCACTATATCCAATTCTATCATAGGACATTATATTATATTTTTGATTTATTACAGTATCCAAAAAATATTTTTTAAAATCTAAGGCCGAACCAGGTGATCCATGAACAAATACTAAAATTGGTAAAGTGGTATCCAATTCCTCTTGCATTTCAAAAACCCGAATATCTTTATTTTTAAAAATTATATGCTTTATAAAAATTTGTGAGGATTTTTTTTGAAATATTTTGGTTATTTTTTTATCAGATTTTCGTTTACTAAAACTATAAATACCAGCAGAAAACAAAAACAGTAAAACCAAAACAAAAGCGCCAATTATTTTCATAATTCTCTTTTTCCAAATGCTCTTCATTGAAAATCTTTATGTTTTTGACAGAATAATATTTGTTAGCTTACAAAGTGAAATCAATTTACCTTTTTCATCAACAATTCTTATTTCCCACAAATGCGTAGTTTTTCCTTTATGGATTATTCTGGCAGTGGCCGTTACTATTCCTTCTCTTTTACTTTTTAAATGATTGGCTGTTATTTCTATTCCTCTAACTTCAAACTTTTCACTATCAATAAAAAAATGTGATGCTGTACTACCTACACTTTCCGCTAAAGCGACAGATGCACCGCCATGTAATAAACCCATTGGCTGATATACTTTTTCATTTACTGGCATGGTAGCAACCAAATAATCATCTCCTATATCTGTATATTTAATATCTAAAGTTTCCATGAGCGTATTTTTCATCATAGAATTTAATTTTAATAATATTTCTTTCTTTATCATTGATATCATAATTTAATGAACTTGTCTTAACTTTTTCTATTTCCTAAAAAATGGTTGAAATTCGTTCATATTTCGTTACTTTTCTTATATATAGCAATGCTATATCCTTCAAAAAGTATTTTATCTGAACAAATTTTATCACATTTTCGGTTAAAAATAAAAAATCAAAACAAGTTCATCATGTAAATGTAATATTTTTCAAATTAATTGATAATTTTGCAGTGAAATTTAAATCAACATTATGGTTTACAAAATACGAGTGATATTAAATTGTGAAGAAGATGTAATTAGAGATATTGCTATTAAAAAAACTGTTTCACTGGAAGATTTACACAATGCAATAACCAATGCTTTTGGTTTTAGAGGAAATGAAATGGCATCTTTTTATCGTTCTGATGATGATTGGAATCAAGGTGAAGAATTTCCGCTATTCGATATGAGTGAAGGATTAAATGATATCGTTCAAATGAAAGATATTACTATTGATAAAGCTTTAGAAAACAAACATGATAAATTAATTTATATTTATGACTTTTTTACCATGTGGTCTTTTTATGTAGAATTAATTGAAAGTAATATTGATCAAAGTGATTTTGAACTACCAAGTATGATTTTTTCTTTGGGTTCTATACCAAAAAGTAAACCGGATATAAAATTTGAAAGTGAAGATTTATCTAAAGATGATTTTGATGATGAAGAAGATTATGATGAATTTAATTTTGATGAATATATTGGTTAACTAATCTATAAAAGATAGTCCATGTATTAAACTTAAAGCATTCAATTTATAAATCTTAGTATAAAACAAAAATTATTTAATTAAATAGGTATTCACACTTTCGTAGTTTCTTACTACAAAATCAAAAGCTACTTGTAAAATATCACCCATATTATTACAGTTCTTAAAATTTTTATCTTTTGTAAATTCATTTAACTCTGATTTGAGTTGATTAACATTTTCAGGAGTTGAAATCAAATCACTTTTCATACAATCAATTAAATACCTTACTCTATCTTGTGATCCTTTTAATCTTTTAGCCAAAATTGAACGTTCTTCTTTACGATATTGCTCAACAGATTCCGGCAATAAATTATCTTCAACCATTTTTACAAAAGAATAGTTATCTTTAAAAAATTGAGGTCGGTAAACCTTTAACTTTCCTTCATAGCTTTGTTGGTCAAAATCCATTGCTCTAATCCTGTATTGTACTTGGTCAAAATCAAATGTAGGAACAATAACATAATTATAAGCACGCATATCTCCCAATAATCTTATCATATTACGTTCATTAAACTTTACAAATTCTTTTGACAATCTAAGCTTTTCGGGTCTGGACAATTCTGCCAAGCTTTCTTCCATAAAAACATCTCCCGGAATTCCTAAAACATGCTCTTCAATCAAAGTGTCTGTATAAATTAAAAAATTAATATTATTAGGTGATAAAATATCTTCTAACTCTAAACCATATACGCGTGAAGCATCTGCTTTTTTCACATAAATATATGTGTAATTATCGTTTAATACATTTCTAATTTTTATACGAAATGGTTTAGAATTTCCAAAAGTGCAATAATCAATTTCATCAACCATCAAAATATCCAAATTATCCTCA
>JAUWLK010000294.1 GCA_030613745.1 Flavobacteriaceae bacterium
TTTGCTAGAATTCTTCGTTCTGAAAGTGAAAAATTAGGATTTCCGTCAAATTTTACAATTTATGATACACAAGATTCTGTAAGGTTAATTTCTTCGATTATTAAAGAACTACAACTTGAAAAAGATAAATATAAGCCCAAACAAGTATTTGGTAGAATATCACAATATAAAAATAGTTTAATCACTGTAAAAGCGTATTACGGTAATCCTGAATTAATTGAAGCTGATAAAATGTCTGGACGTCCAAAAATGGGAACAATTTATCGTGAATATGTTAATAGATGTTTTAAGGCTGGAGCAATGGATTTTGATGATTTATTGTTAAGAACAAATGAATTACTTACCCGTTTCCCAGAAGTTTTGGCCAAATACCAAGATAGGTTTCGATATATTTTGGTTGATGAGTATCAAGATACTAATCATTCTCAATATTTAATTGTTAGAGCTTTGGCAGATAGATATCAAAATATTTGTGTGGTAGGTGACGATAGCCAGAGTATTTATGCTTTTAGAGGAGCGAATATTAAAAATATTTTGAATTTTCAAAAAGATTATGATGAGGTAAAGATATTTAAATTGGAACAAAACTATCGTTCTTCAAAAATTATAGTTGAAGCAGCAAATAGTGTGATTGATAAAAATAAAACCAAGCTTGACAAAGAAATTTGGACATCTAATGAAGATGGTGAAAAAGTTAAAGTCATGCGAACTTTTTCAGAAGGAGATGAGGGGCGTTTTATAGCAAATTCAATATTTGAAAATAAAATGCAAAATCAGTTGCCTAATAGTGATTTTACTGTTTTGTACCGCACCAATGCCCAATCAAGAGCAATTGAAGATGCTCTTCGAAAAAAAGACATCAAATACAGAATTTATGGAGGCTTATCTTTTTATCAACGTAAAGAAATAAAAGATACTTTGGCATATTTACGGTTGTTGGTAAACCCAAATGATGAAGAAGCTCTAAAACGAGTTATTAATTACCCTGCAAGAGGGATTGGACAAACTACTGTTGATAAATTAACACTTGCCGCTAATCATTATGAAAAATCAATTTTTGACATTTTATTAAATTTAGATAAAGTTGATTTAAAAATCAATTCAGGCACCAAAATTAAGTTAGAAAATTTCACAAATATGATTCGAAGTTTTCAAATTGAAGCACAAACAAAAAACGCCTTTGAAATTGCAGATATTGTAATTAAAAAAACCAGATTAATTAAAGATATTGAACTTGAAGGAACACCAGAAGCTATAAGTCGAGTTGAAAATGTTCAAGAGTTGCTCAACGGAATTAAAGATTTTATTGAAGAGCAAAATGATAAAGATGAAGATGCTTCACTTGCGTATTTTTTAGAAGATGTAGCATTAGCAACTGATTTTGATAAAGATAATAAAGAAGACGTCCCAAGGGTTTCATTAATGACCATACATTTAGCAAAAGGACTAGAATTTCCTTATGTGTATATAGTTGGTTTAGAAGAAAATTTATTCCCTTCGGCAATGAGTATGAATACCAGAAGTGAAATTGAAGAAGAAAGACGTTTATTTTATGTAGCAATTACTAGGGCTGAAAAACAAGTATATTTATCTTATGCGCAATCACGTTATCGATGGGGAAAATTAATTGATTGTGAGCCTAGTCGGTTTTTGGAAGAGATTGATGAAAAATATTTGCATTATCTAACTCCAAAACAAAAGGATTATCAATTAAATAAATTTATTGATAAAGATATATTTGGATCAGTACCACAAAATAAAATACGATTTAAAAGACCAGTTGAGCGGAAACCTGAAAAAAGACTAAAATCTCAAATACAAAATATAATACCACCTAAAAATTTGAAAAAAGTTACTGTGATTAATGCAACAAACAGTAATTTATTTGATGATAAATTAATTGTTGGAAATATTGTTGAACATTTGAAATTTGGCAAAGGTGAAGTAATGCAAATTGAAGGTGTTGGAAGCAATAAAAAAGCTGAAATTAAATTTGAAACAGGAGCTACTAAAAAATTATTATTACATTTTGCAAAATTGAAGATAATTGGTTAAAATATATTGTAAAACCTAAATATAATCGTTAATTTGCAATAAGTAAAAAATTCAAAATATTAATTGATTTTTAAAGAAAAACGTAGATGGATTTAGAATATAATTCTGAAAGAGAACATTTGATTATTCCAGAATATGGTCGGCATATACAAAAATTACTAAATTATTGTATAGCTCTTGAAGATGATAAAGAACGAAACAAAATGGCAAACGCAATTGTTGATGTTATGGGGAATTTACAACCTCATTTACGTGATGTTCCTGATTTTCAACACAAACTTTGGGATCAGCTGTTTATTATTTCTGATTTTAAATTGGATGTAGATTCTCCATATCCAACACCTATAAAAGAAACTTTACAAGCTAAACCAGAAAAATTACCTTATCCAAAATCAGCTTCAAAATATCGATTTTACGGAAATAATATTCAAATTATGATTGATACGGCTCTTACTTGGGATGAAGGAGAGATGAAAGATGCATTGGTTTTTGCGATTGCGAATCATATGAAAAAATGTTATTTAAATTGGAATAAAGACACAGTAGATGATGTTGTTATTTTTAGACATTTAAAAGAAATATCAGATGGTAAACTAGATTTAACAGAAGGAAAAGAAGTGCTTTCCGAATCAAAAAACTTATTGCGTAAAAAACCTAGTAAATACAATCAAAAGAAAATACATAATCAAGGTAAAAAACCAATTAGAAGGAAAAGATAATTCTAATCATTAAACTTAAAAAATGTCTGTATTTAAAATTGAAGGAGGGCATCGTTTACATGGAGAAATAACCCCTCAAGGCGCAAAAAATGAAACTCTACAAATTATTTGTGCAGTACTTTTAACTCCTGAAAAAGTTACAGTAAGCAATATACCCGATATTAGGGATGTAAATAAACTCATTTTTATTTTAGGTGAATTAGGTGTTAAAATCAATAAAATTGATAAAAACACCTATACT
>JAUWLK010000242.1 GCA_030613745.1 Flavobacteriaceae bacterium
ACCAATTACAGGTTCAGGAAAACTCATTGACTCTAGAATAATTGGCTTATTCAAATCACTTAAAGTATCGCCTGTTTTAATATCTTTAAAACCTACAGCTGCACCTATATCTCCAGCTTCAATTAAATCAATTGGCTCTTGTTTATTTGCGTGCATTTGATAAATTCTTGAAATACGTTCTTTTTTACCAGAGCGTACATTCAATACATAAGAACCTGCTTTTAAAACACCAGAATAAACTCTAAAGAATACCAATCTGCCTACAAATGGATCTGTGGCAATTTTAAATGCTAAAGCTGAAAATGGCTCATTTACATTTGGTTTGCGAATTTCTGGTTTTTCAGTATCAGGATTTATACCTTCAATAGCTTCAATATCTAATGGAGATGGCAAGAATCGCATTACACCATCAAGCATTGTTTGTACACCTTTATTTTTAAAAGCTGATCCACAAAACATTGGTATAATAGACATATCTATAGTTGCTGCTCTTAAGGCTGCAATAATTTCATCTTCTGTAATAGAATCTTCATCTTCAAAGAATTTTTCTAATAACTCTTCATCATATTCAGCTACAGCTTCAACCAATTCAGCACGACGTTTAGAAACTTCTTCAACCAATTCTTCAGGTATTTCAATTTCTTCATAGGTCATTCCCATATCTTCTTCATTCCAAATAATTGCTTTGTTAGCAATTAAATCAACAACACCTTTAAAATCGGTCTCTTCACCTATTGGCACTTGCAAAGGAACAGGATTACCTCCTAACATTTCTCTAACTTGCGTACATACATTAAAGAAATCAGAACCTTGACGATCCATTTTATTTACAAATCCAATTCTAGGAACTTTATATTTATCAGCTTGTCTCCAAACAGTTTCTGACTGAGGCTCAACACCATCAACTGCACTAAATAACGCTACCATACCGTCTAAAACACGTAAAGAACGTTCAACTTCTACGGTAAAATCAACGTGACCCGGAGTGTCAATAATATTTACCACATAACTTTTATCTCTATACATCCAGTTACAATGTGTAGCTGCTGAAGTTATTGTTATTCCTCTTTCTTGTTCTTGCTCCATCCAGTCCATAGTAGCTGCACCATCATGAACTTCACCAATTTTATGAGAAACACCTGTATAATATAAAATACGCTCTGTAACAGTAGTTTTTCCCGCATCAATATGTGCGGCAATACCAATATTTCTTGTATATTCTAAATCTCTAGCCATTTTCCTACAAATTAAAATCTGAAATGCGAGAAAGCTTTATTAGCTTCAGCCATTTTATGTACATCAACTCTTTTCTTTACTGCTCCACCTTCTTCTTTAACTGCTGCAAGAATTTCACCAGCCAAACGTTGTGACATTGATTTTTCATTTCGTTTTCTAGAAAATGAAATCAACCATTTAATAGCCATTGAAATTTTACGATCGGCTCTAATTGGCATAGGAATTTGAAAAGTTGCACCACCAACCCTACGACTACGTACTTCTACATGAGGCATAACATTAGATAAAGCTCCTTTCCATATTTCTAAAGATGATTTTTCTTCGTCTTGTTTTTTTTGTTCTACAATATCTAATGCATCATAAAACACTTTAAATGCTACAGATTTTTTACCGTCTAACATCAAATTGTTTACAAATCTAGTAACCAATTGATCATTAAATTTCGGATCCGGTAAAAGAATCCTTTTCTTTGATGAATTTTTTCTCATTATTACTTTACATTAAAGCTTAAAAATTATTTTTTTGGACGTTTTGTTCCGTATTTAGAACGGCGTTGTGTTCGTCCTTCAACTCCTGCTGTATCTAATGCACCACGAACAATGTGGTATTTAACACCAGGTAAATCTTTTACTCTTCCACCTCTAACCAATACTATCGAGTGTTCTTGCAAATTGTGTCCTTCACCTGGAATGTATGCATTTACCTCATTACCATTTGTTAACCTTACCCTTGCTACTTTACGCATAGCTGAATTAGGTTTTTTTGGTGTTGTAGTGTAAACACGAGTACAAACTCCACGTCGTTGTGGACACGAATTCAAAGCAGCCGATTTGTTCTTCTTGGTTGTTTTGGTTCTTCCTTTACGTACTAATTGTTGAATAGTTGGCATACTATTTTTTAATTAAATTATTTTGTTTAATATCTCTATTTTAAAGAGTTTGCAAATCTATAACTTTTTTCTGGTTTATCAAACTATAAATCATTGATTTTTTTAACTGTTTTCTCTTCTGAAAAATATTGGTTATTAAGCCTGTTTTCAACAATTTATCATACTCCTTTTAAGCAATCAATATTAAAAAAATAAAATATTTCTATTGAATAATTTCTTCAATTAAAATATTAATTTTTAAACCAAATATCATCTACCTTAATATTGTGAATTTCTAAATGAAAGTATATATTTGTTTTACATAATAATTTATTCCTTTTTAAAACATCCTTAACAAAAAAATTGAAACCATAGGAAATAACTATTTTGGATGTTAAATGTACCCATTGAAAAACAATAAGAACAAACAGATGAAAGTAATTTTTACACCATATATATATATACTGTTTTTTTTATTGAAATTTTCAACCATCTATTCTCAAAATTTTCAATTATCTGTTACTACAAAAAAAAGTGAAAACAATAAAATTATTAAACAGATACCGTATATTAAATTTCATAATTCTAAAATGAGTATCCTTAATGAAATAAATGAAATTAATAGAGAACTAGAAAAGATCGGATTTTTAAACGCTACTTTAGACAAATTAGATTTAATTGATTCAACTTATAACGCAAAATATATTTTAGGTGAACAAACCAATAAAATAAAAATATTTTACAATCGTGATAGTAAATCCAACTTATTTATTTCAAAAAAAGAATTACATCAAATATCAACAAGTGTTACTGATACATATTTTGAAATTCCATTTAATGAAATATCAAACTCACTACAGTTTATAGCTGATACTTATGAAAAAAATGGCAATTCGTTTACGCAAGTTTCTTTAAAAAACATTCATCTTGAAAATGAAATCGCTTTAGCCGATTTATACATTGTTGATACAAAAGCAAGAACTATAGATAAAATCATCATAAAAGGTTATAAAAATTTTCCAAAAAATTTTATTGTCAATGATTTAAATCTAAAACTTAAAAGTGTTTTTAATAATGATAAATTAGAAACCGCCTCAACAGCATTAAAAAGTTTGCCTTTTGTTGAAGAACAAAAAACTCCTGAAGTTTTATTCACAAAAGACTCAACATTTATTTATTTATATTTAAAAAAGAAACATTCTAATAGATTTGACGGTGTAATTGGTTTTTCTACTAAAGAAGAAAATAATAGTCTAGAATTTAATGGATATCTTGACTTATTATTTAACAACATATTTAATAGTGGAGAATCCATTGCTTTGTTTTGGAAAAATAACGGTAATGACAGTCAAAGGTTTTTTATTTCGGCTGAAACTCCATATATATTTAATCTACCTATAATACCAAAAGCCTCATTTGAAATTTTTAGACAAGATTCTACCTTTAATAATATAGTTACACATTTTTACTTAAGTTATTTAATCAACAATAAAAGTAAAGTTACTACAGCATTTAATACAGAGAGCTCTACAGATTTATTAAAGAATAATGATACCAATTTAAATATTCAATCTTTTAAAAATATTTTTTACGGAGGTGAATATAATTTTAGAATATTAAATAATGATATTTTATTTACTGAAAAATTTAATCTAAATGTATCTTCTTTTTTTGGTAATCGAAAAACAGATTATAAAAAGACTAGTCAGTCAAAATTTACATTATTGACAAATTTTTTATGGTCTTTGAATTCTAAAAATTATCTTTTTATTCAAAATCAAAGTGCTATTCTTAA
>JAUWLK010000276.1 GCA_030613745.1 Flavobacteriaceae bacterium
TTTGGGCGATTCTCCTTTATCATAAAACGATAATATTGGCGTAAATTCTTTTGACCACTTATTCGGAAAATACAATCCTCTCTCTTGTACCCATCCATCAAAATCTTGTTTTGTTATTTTATTTGGGTAATTTAATATTTCATGATTTGGAGCTAAAAATTTAACATCTGCATTTTCATCAGTAACTCTATCTCTAGATAATTCTAAAGCATACGGTGCTATATTTTCTTTTACTTTTAAATTACGATTGGTATTGTATTGTACAATAACATTACCTCCATTTTTAATATAATCTAAAATTATCGGTTGCTTAAAAATTAATTCATTAACTGTATTATACGCTCTTATTCCAACAATTACAGCATCAAACTTTTGCAATTTATTTTTTGTAATATCAGTTGGGTCAATGATGGTAACTTGGTATCCTATTTGTTTTAAATTTTGTGGCATTTTATCACCTGCACCTTTAATATAACCAATGTCTTTTCCTTTTTTCACAAGGTTTAAACGTACAACTTTAGCTTCAGTTGGCATTAAAATTGTTTGTTTTGGAATGTGATCATAATTTATTTCCACCAGTGATTTTGTAAATATCTTTCCTTCACTTTCTACAAAAGATTTTAAGTATCCTTCATTTTGTGAATTTGGTGGCGTTACAGTAAAAACAATTGTTCTCTCATCACCTTTTTTAGCAATTTTAAATGGAATTCTTTCAGGAGTCACTTTCCAGTTTTCAGGAACTTGTAAATAACTATCTCCGTGAATATTGTTTTTTTGAGCTTTAATTATTACGGGAATCTCTTTAGGAGTTACTTCATTAAAAATAATAACTTTTGATGCCAAACTGGATGAAACCACAGGAACAATTTCAAAAGGTTGGTATATCTCTCCCTCTACAGGGTCATTATATTTGTAAACGATATTTTTTTCAAAATCAATTGGTACTCCATTAAAAATAAGTCTAAAGTTTATTTTAAAAGATCTTAATGTTTCAGGCTTACCAATTAAAGATTTATTTTCAACATGATACATCCCTAAAGACCCTTTTTTATTTAACCAATAAGGAGAAGTGTTTTCAATAGTCTTATCAATTTTAATCTCTTCTGTTGATTTAAAAGATATGTTATTTTCTAAATTTTTATTTATTAAAACTGATCTACCCTGGGGAGAAAAAATGATTTCCTTCAATACAATATTTTGATTACTTCTATTAATTACTTCAATATTAATAGATATTTTTTCATTAACTGTAGCATAGGATACTTCTGCAACTCCTTCAATATATAAACCTGCACAAGCAGTAATAATTTCTTTTATCTGTCCAGATTTATATTCTCTCCAATAATCATCTTCTATTTTATCAATTAAAGTATAAGCTTTAACTAAATTCGGTATACTCAAAAAAGGATTTCTAAAATCAAAATTATGTTCAACTTCATCTAATATCTTTTTTATTTCTAAACCTCCATCAATTCTTGTCCATGTTGTATTAATACCTTCAAATAAATTATTTTTGTTATTTGGCATAGTTCCTTTAAGCAATTCTAAATACTCATTTTGAACACCACGGCTACCAGTACTACCAAAACCTTGTGATTTATGCATACTCCTACTTAAAGATGCTATTTCAGTATTTGACTTTCCGCTTAACGGATAATAAACTCCTGTATTTACAGCTATCAATTTAGATTTATCTGCTTTATCAAACTTTTCTTTACTACCATAAAACCACCATGATGTATTAAAAAACAGCCTTTGTGCTTTCCAAGGTTTTAACTCATTAACTTGATAATCTTTATTTGAAGCCAAATCAAAAGCTTGAGTACTCAGCATTGCAGATGAAGTATGATGACCGTGTGTTTTACCTGCAGATTCAACTTTAAATCTATTTATTATAATATCAGGTTTAAAACCTCTAATTATTTGAACAACATCACTTAAAACCTCTTGTTCATTCCAAATTTTCAAAGTTTCATCAGGATGTTTTGAATATCCAAAATCATTTGCTCTTGTAAAAAATTGCTCTCCACCATCAATTTTACGAGCTTGTAATAGCTCATTGGTACGAATAACTCCAAGTAATTCTCTAATTTCAGATCCGATTAAATTTTGACCTCCATCGCCACGAGTAATCGAAAGATAAGCTGTACGAGCATGAATATGATTAGAAAGATAAGATATTAACCTCGTATTTTCATCATCAGGATGAGCAGCTAAATATAAAACTGAACCTAAAAAATTCAATTTTTGTATAGATTGATGAATCTCGGCAGGATTAAGTTTTTTTGGAATTTGAGATTGTAAAGCAAAAATGGGAAACAAAAAACTTAAAACTATAAATATTATTCTTTTCATCAGATTTTTTTAGTTAGTAATGTAACAAATCTATAAAATTAATACCTGATATATTGTATATTAAGAAAATCTTAACATTTAAAAGCTTACCTTTAAATCAAAGTAAATTAATTTTTTAAGTTAAAGTTTAAAATAATATATTTGTATACAATTTACTGGCAATTAAATATCCTTAATTTTAATTAATTCTTTTTTAAATGAAATTTATAGTATCTAGTACACAATTATTAAAACAACTTCAAATTTTAGGCGGAGTAATTAACACAAATAACACTTTACCTATTCTTGACAATTTTTTATTTGAATTAAGTAATAATCAAATAAAAATTTCTGCTTCTGATTTAGAAACAACCATGAGTGCAACAATTGAAGTAGAAGCTGATGAAAGTGGATCAATTGCAGTTCCGGCAAGATTATTATTAGATATTTTAAAGACTTTTGCTGAGCAACCTCTAACTTTTAAAGTAGAAGATAATAATACCATTGAAATAAGTTCTGATAGTGGTAAATATGCTCTCGCTTACGCGGATGGAGAAGAATTTCCAAAAGCTGTAGAGTTAGAATCACCAAGTACAACAACTTTAGCAGGTAATATTTTAGCAACTGCCATTTCAAAAACTATATTTGCATCAGGAAATGATGATTTACGTCCTGTAATGAGTGGTGTATTCTTTCAATTTAGTCCTGAAAAATTGACTTTTGTTGCAACTGATGCTCACAAATTAGTTAAATATGTAAGAAACGATATAACAGCAAATGAAGTAGCTGAATTTATAATGCCCAAAAAGCCTTTAACCTTATTAAAGAATATTTTAGCAAGTAGTGAAGAAGAAGTAATTATTGAATACAATGACACAAATGCTAAATTCACTTTTGAAAACAGTATTTTAATTTGTAGATTAATTGATGGTAAATATCCTAATTACGAAGCTGTTATTCCTAAAGAAAATCCAAATAAATTAACTTTAGATAGAAATTTATTCTA
>JAUWLK010000185.1 GCA_030613745.1 Flavobacteriaceae bacterium
TAAAATATGCAAAATTTGTTTGGGATGTTAAGCCAATAAAGGATTCAAAATTCATCAATCTTTATGCTTTAAAATCAAATCGTGAAGATATTGCTCCTATTCAAGGAGACGTTATTTCAGATGCTTCTCAAGTTTTTGACCAACTGGGTGCAAATCCAGAGGTAAGCATGGCAATGAACAGTAAAGGGACCAAACAATGGGCTAAAATGACTACAGCTAATGTAGGTAAATTCGTAGCTGTGGTGCTAGATGATTATGTATATTCAGCACCTAGGGTAAATGATGCCATCACAACCGGTAGAACTTCAATTTCTGGTAACTTTACCATTGATGAAGCACAAGATTTAGCAAATGCCTTAAAATCTGGTAAATTACCTGCTGCAGCACGTATTATTGAATCAGAAGTTGTTGGAGCTTCATTAGGTCAAGAAGCTGTTGACAGTAGTACAATTTCATTTGGTATCGCTTTAATTCTTGTATTGTTATGGATGCTATTCTACTATGGTAAAGCTGGTATTTTTTCTGATATAGCATTAACTTTAAATATCTTATTCATTTTTGGTGTTCTTGCTGCTTTTGGTGCAGTATTAACTTTGCCAGGAATTGCAGGTATCGTTTTAACTATTGGTATGGCGGTCGATGCAAACGTACTTATTTATGAAAGAATTAAAGAAGAATTAAGAAAAGGAAAAGGTTTGAAAGAATCTGTTAATGATGGCTTTGCTGGTGCATTATCTTCTATTATTGATGCAAACGTTACAACCTTATTAACCGGTATTATACTGTATATTTTTGGTACAGGTCCTGTAAAAGGATTTGCCACTACTTTAATTATAGGTATTTTAACTTCATTATTTGCTGCAATATTTATTACAAGATTATTAATTGAGTGGTATATTGATAAAAAAGGCAGTACATTAACTTTCAATACAGCTATAACCAAAAATTGGTTTAAAGATATTAAAATCGATTTCTTGAAAAAAAGAAAAATGGCGTATATCATTTCTGGCGTTATTTTAATTATAGGTATAGGTTCATTATTTACTAATGGTTTAAATCAAGGAGTAGACTTTAAAGGTGGTAGAACTTATACTGTTCGCTTTGATGAAAACGTTAATGCATCAAAAATTGCTGGTAGTTTAAAAGATGCATTTGGAAGTTCACCTGAAGTAAAAACTTTTGGTGCTGCAAACCAACTAAAAATTACTACAAAATATAAAATTGATGATAACGGAGTTAATGTTGATGATGAGGTACAAAATTTATTGTTTACAGGTCTCCAGTCTTTTTTACCAAAAGATTTAACCTATGATAACTTTATCATAAAAGGAAGTGATACTGAACACAAAATAGGTATTATGGGATATGCTGAAGTTGGTCCAACTATTGCCGATGATATTAAACAAGCGGCATTATGGGCAATTATTGGCTCTTTAATTATTGTATTTTTATATATCTTAATACGTTTTAGAAAATGGCAATATAGCTTAGGTGCCGTAATTGCTGTATTTCATGATGTTCTTATTGTATTATCTATTTTCTCAATATTTCAAAATTTACTACCTTTTGATATGGAAATTGGACAATCATTTATAGCGGCAATTCTAACAGTTGTTGGTTACTCATTAAATGATACAGTAGTTATTTTTGATAGAATTAGAGAGTTTGCCAACAAGCATACATCATGGCCTTTTAATCGTGTTGTAGATGCTGCATTAAGCAGTACATTAGGTAGAACTGTTAATACTTCTTTTACTACTTTAATTGTATTGTTAGCAATATTTTTATTTGGAGGTGATTCTATTAAAGGATTTATGTTTGCATTAATTATTGGTGTAATAGTTGGTACGTATTCTTCATTATTTATTGCATCACCAATTATGTATGACACAACAGTTAAGTTAGATAAGAAAAAAGCATAAAAACAATAAAGCATTTATAAAACAAAACCTTTCAAGTTTTCTTAACCTGAAAGGTTTTGTTTTATTTAAAATACCGTAAATTTGCATTTTTAAAAATGCAAAAAATAATCAACCATCGATAATGAGTACTATAAAACTTCACGATAAATATTTTATACCTTATATCAATAAAGAAAATATTTCAAAATATGTTCAATATTTAGCAAATATAGTTGCAGAAGATATAGGGAAAAATGAAGTACCTATCTTTATTGGAATACTTAATGGCTCATTTATGTTTGCCGCCGATTTTGTGAGAGAATATCCGTATAATTGCCATATTACATTTGTAAAATTAGCATCTTATGAAGGAACTAATTCAACTGGGAAAATAAAACAGTTGGTTGGTCTTAATGAAGATTTGGAAGGAAAAACAGTTGTGATTTTAGAAGATATTATTGATACCGGCAATACACTCTCAGAAATTTATAAGATTTTTAAAAATAAAAATGTAAAAAATTTAAAAATAGCTACTCTATTTTTCAAACCTGACGTATTTCGTAAAAGTTTACCTATTGATTATATAGGAAAATCAATTAAAGATAAATTTATTGTAGGGTACGGATTAGATTATGATGGCCTAGGAAGAAACTTACCAGATATTTATCAATTAAAAGAAAAAGAGTAAAAAAATAAATAACATTTCTTGTATTTTTGTAAAGATTAAAAATAAATCAAATGAAAAATATAGTTTTATTTGGCTCTCCTGGTGTAGGTAAAGGAACACAAGCCGGAATCTTAAAAAAACATTACAATTTAGTACATATTTCTACAGGTGATCTTTTTAGGCACAATATAAAAAATGAAACCGAATTGGGTAAATTAGCTAAATCATTTATGAACAAAGGTAATCTAGTACCAGATAATGTTACTATTAATATGCTAAAAGCTGAAGTAAATAAGAATGCCAATGCCAATGGTTTTATATTTGATGGGTTTCCTAGAACTGAATCTCAAGCAATATCTTTGGATTTATTTTTAAAAGAAAAAGGAGAAAAAATAAATGGTATGGTTGCTTTAGAAGTACCAGAAAATTTATTGGTTGAACGTATATTAAAAAGAGGTGAAACTAGTGACAGACCTGATGATCAAGATGAAAAGAAAATCAGGAATCGATTTACTGAATACAAAACAAAAACTGCTATTTTACAAGAATATTACCAAAACCAAAATAAATATTTTGGCGTAAATGGTGTAGGATCTATAGAAGAAATTACACAACGTTTAAAAGAGGTGATTGATAATTTATAATATTTTTAATTATTCTCTAATTTTTTTGTGTAAAAAATCATGACTGAAGGAAATTTTGTTGATTATATTAAAATTTGGGCAGCGTCTGGAAACGGAGGAAAAGGGTCTGTACACTTACACCGCGAAAAGTACATAAGCAAAGGTGGACCTGATGGTGGTGATGGTGGACGTGGAGGACATGTTATTTTACGTGGTAACAAAAATTTGTGGACTCTCTTTCATCTCAAATTTAAAAAACATTTTAAAGCAGAACACGGTGGAGCTGGAAGTAAAAATCGCAGCACAGGAAAAGATGGTAAGGATGTGTATATTGATGTCTCTCTTGGAACAATTATTAGAGATGCTGAAACTCAAGAAATACTTTATGAAATAACTCAGGATAAAGAAGAAATAATTCTTTCAGAAGGTGGTAAAGGAGGAAGAGGTAACTGGCATTTTAAATCATCAACTAATCAAACTCCGCGATATGCCCAACCCGGTATAGAAGGAACTGAAGGTTGGTACCAATTAGAATTAAAATTATTAGCTGATGTTGGTTTAGTCGGATTTCCAAATGCAGGTAAATCAACACTTTTATCAGTAATTACTTCAGCAAAACCTAAAATAGCTGATTATGCTTTTACAACTTTAAAGCCCAATTTAGGCATTGTTGATTATAGAGATTATAAGAGTTTTGTAGTTGCTGATATTCCTGGAATTATAGAAGGAGCAGCAGAAGGAAAAGGATTAGGTCATAGGTTTTTACGTCATATTGAACGTAATTCTACTTTGTTATTTTTAATACCGGCTGATAGTGATGATATTCAAAAAGAATATGATGTACTGCTTAACGAACTCAAAAAACACAATCCTGAATTATTAGATAAAGATCGTTTGTTGGCAATATCAAAATCAGATATGCTAGACGATGAATTAAAAGAAGAAATTGAAAGAGAGCTTCCAAAAGATATTCCACATATATTTATTTCATCGTTATCACAAACTGGCTTAACAGAATTAAAAGATATACTTTGGAAAATGCTAAATTCTTAATTATTTTATCAACAAAATCTATAATTAAAATACAATTCTAGTATATTCTGTTGATTTTCTATTATATCAAAATAATCTCCTTTTTAAAATATTAATTCCATTATTTTATCTAAATAATTCCATATTATTATAACAATAACCAACAATATCAATAAGACTATTGCTTTTTTCGAATTTGATTTTTTACGTTTGATAAATTTTGGATCATTCATAATTTATTATTTTTTTATATAAGTAATATCACTAAAATGATTGGTGATATATAAATCAATTACCAATTTAATAATTATTAAATTTTCAAATTAATTTTTCCCACTCAAATATTTCACTCCTCTTTAATCATTTGATCTCCAACCTAATGCTTCACTCCTCTTTAATTATTTGATCTCCGATCGAATGCTTCACTCCTTTATAATCATTTGATCTCCGATCGAATGCTTCACTCCTCTCAGCATTTCTCTTTTTCCTGGAGGGCCAGGTAATCTTTCCACCAATAAACCGGCAGATTGCATAGCTCTTCTAACACTTCCTTTAGCTGAGTAAGTTACTAAAATTCCTTTATTTTTTAAGGAGTCATACATTTTTTTAAAAATTAATTCTGTCCATAATTCAGGTTGAACTTCAGCACCAAAAGCATCAAAATAAATTAAATCAAATTTGTTTTTATCATCAATGCTTTCAATAAATTGTTTTCTTTTAATAAGTAAAAAGTCAGAAGCAATAATCTGTTTTTCATTCCATGAAACAATATGAATTTTCTCAAAAACTTTACTTTCATTTTGAATATTTAACTGCTGCTTATAATTCAATTGTGAAATTTCTTCCGCTTTTAGCGGATAAGCTTCTACCCCATCATAATTAATTATTAAATTTCTTTTTTTTGCTTCTAAAAAAGTTATCAAACAATTCAAACCTGTACCAAAACCTATTTCTAAAATATTAATTTCTGATGCATCATCAAACAAATCCAAGCCATGTTGAATAAAAACATGATAAGCTTCTTGAATAGCACCATGTTTTGAATGGTAAATTTCATCCAACTCTGGTAAATAAATACTCGAAGAACCATCATCTGTAATTATAATTTTTCTTTTCATTGCAAATTTCATAAAATCAAAGATACAAAATGTTAATACTTTACAAATACCATAAAAATTGGGCATTATTAAGTATTTTTGCAGTCTAAATTCACGTTACTATGAGCACAGAAGTAATCCCTACAATTAAAATTGAAAAAATAAAATATTCAAAAATTTCTGAAGTAGATTTTAGCAACTTACCTTTTGGTCATGTA
>JAUWLK010000039.1 GCA_030613745.1 Flavobacteriaceae bacterium
TATTAGCAGAGCATATGAATGTGAAATTCTCTCATAAAATTTCTGAAGGCATATGGTATGAAGCTACTTTTGAAAAGAAATGAAATTAAATTTAAGATAAAGATTCTTGTTTTAATGGGAATGATTTACACATAAAAAAAACTCTCCTGAAGTTTTCACAAGAGAGTTTTTTTGTACAAATAGTGTACTCAATATTTTTTACAAATGTATCACTTCATCATAAGCATCAGCAACTGCTTCCATAACAGCCTCACTCATCGTAGGATGTGGATGAATTGCTTTTAATACTTCATGGCCTGTAGTTTCTAATTTTCTTCCTAAAACAGCTTCGGCAATCATATCAGTAACTCCTGCTCCAATCATATGACAACCCAACCATTCACCGTATTTGGCATCAAAAATTACTTTTACAAAACCTTCTGTAGCTCCTGCTGCAGAAGCTTTCCCGGAAGCTGAAAATGGGAACTTACCTACTTTTAATTCATACCCTTTTTCTTTTGCTTGCGTTTCAGTCAATCCAACACTAGCAATTTCAGGACTTGCATAAGTGCATCCTGGAATATTACCATAATCAATAGGCTCGGTATTTAAACCTGCAATCTTTTCAACACAAGTAATTCCTTCCGCGGAAGCGACATGCGCCAAGGCCGGACCAGGAACTATATCTCCAATAGCGTAATAACCCGGTAAATTGGTTTGGTAAAAATCATTAACCAATATTTTATCTTTATCGGTTACAATTCCTACATCCTCTAGACCAATATTTTCAATATTTGATTTTATTCCAACTGCAGATAAAATAATATCTGCTTCTAAAGTTATTTCCCCTTTTTTAGTATTTACAGTTGCTTTAACTCCGTTACCCGATGTATCGACTTTAGTAACACTGGAGTTGGTCATTACCTTAATTTTTGATCTTTTTAATGATCTTTCAAATTGTTTTGACACTTCTTCATCTTCTAAAGGAACTACATTTGGCAAAAATTCAACAATAGTTACTTTGGTTCCCATAGAGTTATAAAAATATGCAAATTCAACACCTATAGCACCTGAACCAACAATAATTATACTTTCTGGTTGTTTTGGTAAAGTCATGGCTTCACGATATCCTATTACTTTTTTACCGTCAATAGGTAAAAATGGTAATTCACGAGAACGCGCTCCTGTTGCAATAATAATATGATCAGCACTATATTCTGTAACTTTATTATCTGAGTCAGTTACATCAACTTTTTTACCTGCTTTTATTTTCCCAAACCCATTGAGTACATCAATTTTATTTTTTTTCATTAAAAATTGAACACCTTTACTCATTCCTTCGGCTACATTACGACTTCGTTTAACAATTGCAGAAAAATCTTTATCAATATTTTCGGCTTTCAATCCATATGCATCAACATGTTTTAAGTACTCATATACTTGCGCACTTTTTAATAATGCTTTTGTAGGAATACACCCCCAATTCAAACAAATTCCACCAAGGTTTTCTTTCTCTATAACCGCAACTTTAAATCCGAGTTGAGATGCTCTAATTGCAGTTACATAACCTCCTGGTCCACTTCCTATTATTATAATATCGTATTTCATATTTATTATTTTATTATTTTTTAAGAGTTATTTACACACTCAATTTAAAGATTGCAAAGTAAAGAAATATTAAAGACATATCCCGCTTTTACTGAAACAAGTTCAGTACAGTAGCGGGATTAGTTCAACTTACACTTTTGAGTTTGTTTTCACAAAACTCCTCAAAATTGAGTTTCACTAATCAAATTTTATTGCTTTTACAGGACTTATTTTACTTACAATATATGATGGTATTATAAGCATAATCAAACATAAAATTAAAGTACCAAGATTTATCAAAATTATATAATTAAGATTGAGATATATAGGCACTTGGTTTACATAATATGTTTCTGGATTTAAAGTAATAAAACCAAAATATTTTTGAATTAAAAGTAAACCTATTCCGATTAGGTTTCCCCAAAAAAGTCCAATACCAATCAAATATGCAGCATTGTAAAGAAATATTTTCCGAATACTCCAATTATTATTACCCAAAGCTTTTAAAATACCTATCATTTGTGTTCGCTCTAAAATTAAAACCAGCAAGGCAGTTATCATATTAATACCTGCAATCAATACCATAATACCAATTATTACTGCAATATTGATATCAAATAAATTTAACCATTCAAATATTGCTGGAAATTTTTCAGAAATTGTATATGCATTTAAAGAAGGATCTATATTACTATATATTTCAAAACCTGTTTCTTGTAAGTCATCAAAATCATGAATAAATATCTCAAAACCACCAACTTTATCAACTCCCCATTTATTGATCTTTTGAATATGCTTGATATCTCCTATTAAATAACTTTCATCAAACTCATCAAAACCAGAATTATAAATACCTGAAACAATAAATTTTCTTGAATTTGGTGCTTTATTCGGATTGTCTTTTACAAAAAACATATGAAAAGAATCACCAACTTTTAACTGCAACCTGTTTGATGTTTTTTCAGAAATTAAAACTTGATTGGTGAGTTTTTCATTGATATCAGGAATTTTGCCATCAACTAAATATTCATTAAAAAATGACCAATTGTAATTTTGATCAACTCCCTTTAAAATTATGCCCTCAAACTCTTCATCCGTTCTAATGATTCCTGCTTTTGTTGCAAAAGGTTGAATTTTTTTAACATTCGGTACTTCCGAAAAGTCAGGATAAAAATTTTGGTGAATTGAAATAGGATTTACAGTAACTTTTGAATTGTTAGAATCATAATTACTTATTTGTATATCACCGTTAAATCCTGATATTTTTTCTTTAATCTTTTTTTGCAATCCAACTCCGGTTGCAACCGAGAAAAACATCACAATAACTCCAATAGCAATGGCTAAAATTGAAATTTTTATAATAGGTGAGGAAACACTATTTTTGTGTTTATTGGAAGCTATTATACGTTTCGCTATAAATATTTCGTAATTCAAATTCGTAGAAAATGTTAAGTTTCAAAAATACATATTTCTTTTTAGTATCTAAATTATTAATGTTTGTTTTTATTTTAGGACTAACCTCCTGTAAAGAAAGTCAAGAAAAAACACAAAATGGCGAAAAATTAACTATTAACATTAGTGAAGTCCAAAATAAAGCAATTATTACAGGTGCAAATCAGATTGAAAAATATTTACCCATTTTGCAAGGGAAAAATATTGCAATTGTAGCCAACCATACAAGTGTTATTGAAAGGCAAAAGGTAAAAGGCAAAAGGCAAAAGGCAAAAAAGGAAGAAAAGTTTTATACCCATTTGGTGGATTCGTTAGTTAGTTTGAACATAAACATAACTAAGGTTTTTGCTCCTGAACACGGATTTAGAGGAAAAGCTGATGCCGGTGAACATATATCTGATAATGTTGATCAATTAACTGGTTTGCCAATTGTTTCTCTACATGGTAAATACAGAAAACCCACACCTGAAGTTTTAAAAGGAGTTGACATTGTTTTATTTGATATTCAAGATGTTGGAGCTAGAATTTATACTTATATTTCAACAATGACCTACGTTATGGAGGCTTGCGCCGAATTGGGGATTCCTGTTATAATTCTGGATCGTCCAAATCCTAACGGACATTATATTGATGGACCAACTTTGGAAATGAAACATAAATCATTTGTTGGTATGCACCCAATACCATTAGTTTATGGAATGACAATTGGTGAATATGCTAAAATGGTAAATGGTGAAAAATGGTTGAAAGACGGAGTTAAATGTGACATAACTGTTATGCAACTAAAGAATTATACCCATGATTCAGAATATAATTTACCTATAAGACCTTCTCCAAATTTACCAAACAGCAAATCTATAAACCTATATCCTAGCTTAGGCTTTTTTGAAGGAACAATAATTAATGCAGGTAGAGGAACCGAATTTCAATTTCAACGTTATGGTGCTCCGTTTTTTCCAAAAAGTAAATTTAGTTATACTCCACAATCTAATTTTGGTTCAAAAACTCCAAAATTTAAAGATGAGCTTTGTTATGGCGTTGATTTAAGTAAAACTGAAAAATTGAGTATAGTAAATCTTGAATGGATAATTGATGCCTTTAATAAAACACCAAAAGATAAAGAATTTTTTGGAAAAACTTTTACCGTTCATGCCGGAAATTTAAAACTTCAAAAACAAATTGAAGCTGGAATGACTGCCTCAGAAATTAGAGCTACCTGGCAAAATGATATTGAAAAATTTAAAAGAATTAGAAGTAAATATCTGATTTACAAATAAAATACCTTAAAATGAAAAAAATACACTTATGGTTAATCACTCTACTTTTTATTAGTACGCTTTTTGGTCAAACCAAAGAGCAACTGGAAATTCTTGACAAGTACTACCAAAAAACATTAGCCGAATGGTATATCCCAGGAATGGCAATTGCAATTACAACTGGTGATTCAATCATTTTTAGTAAAGGTTACGGTTATGCCAACTTAAATAAAAAAACTAAAGTTGACGGCAATACTTTATTTGCTATCGCTTCCAACTCAAAAGCGTTTACAGCCAGTTCAATTGCTAAATTAGTTGAAGAAAATAAACTAAACTGGAGAGATAAAGTAATTGATTATTTACCGTATTATAAATTATATAACGACTATACTACCCAAAATTCAACCATAGAAGATTTGCTTTCGCATAGAAATGGTTTAGAAACTTTTAGTGGAGATTTATTATGGTATGGTACAACTCTTAGTGCTGAAGATATTATTAAAGGTCAGCAATATTTAAAACCGAATTCTGATTTCAGAACTAGGTTTGGTTATTCAAATATCGGGTTTTTGACAGCTGGAAAAGTTTTAGAAAAAGTAACCGATACCAGTTGGACTGATTATGTAACCACTCATTTTTTAAAACCTTTAAAAATGAATCGGACATTAACCTCAACTTCTCAACTAAAAAATGCTAAAAATGTAGCTACTCCATATTTTTACGAAAATGGCAAACATTATGAATTAAAATGGGTTAACTGGGATAATATTGCTCCGGCAGGTGCTTTGATTTCTTCTGTAAATGAGTATTCAAAATGGTTGCAATTGAATCTTAATAAAGGAACCATTCATAATAAAACCCTTTTCAGCAAAAGATCTTTTAATAAATTAACTACTCCTCATATAAATTTAAATGTTAGTGATAATGCCGAAAAAGTTCATTTTAAATCTTATGGATTAGGCTGGAGTACACAAGATTATCAAGGTTATAAAATTGTTGGCCATGGTGGTGGATATGACGGTATGATATCAAAATCTACTTTTGTGCCTGAAAAAAATATTGGAATCATAATTTTAACTAATAGCTTAAGTTGGGCTCCGGGAGCAATAATGAATAAAACTTTAGATGTAATCTTAGCCAACAAAACAGATGGTAAAGATTGGAGTGCTAACTATCTGGAATACAAAGTAAAACAAGATAGTACAGCAACTGCAAAACTTGTAAAAAATGAATCTTTAAGAGGTACATTAAACATAAAAACTCATGATAATAAAGAATTTATAGGTACTTATAAAGATAGAATATACGGTACTACAACTGTATATTTAGAAAAGGAAAAACTCCATTTTAAAATGGATAAGACGCCAATTTATAAAGCGGAATTACATGTTTGGAATGGTAATATTTTTACTTTCAGATTTGATACCAAATTATCTTCTTTACCTGAAGGGAAATTATGGTTTGATGTAGATAAAAATGGTAAAATTAATAAACTACATATTGATGTACCAAATCCTGATTTTTATTTTACAGAGTTTGAGTTTATAAAACAGTAGTTATTATTTAGACTTAAATAGTACTTTTGGCGGCTGCCAGGTTATAGTATCACCAACAACATTGCGAGATTCACTAATAACTTCCATCCATGTTGGAGATACTTTTATCAACAAGTAGTTTTCTTTATTTGGATAAAAATCCTTCCATCTATCTTTCCATCTTTTATTTTTTTCATTTTCATCATCTACTATTTGAGCTACACCATGAATCATTACATATCCTGAAGAATCACTATCTAAATAATATAAAGTCACTCTCGAATCCTTCTTTATTTGATCAACCTTTCTGCTATTAGCATTTGTACCAAACCAAACTGTAAGATCATTTTCCGGAATAAAAGGATCCATTGCTCTTACCCTAGGACGACCTTCTTCATCTAAAGTAATTAGTGCACAAGTTTCTGCTGCAGTCATTATCTCTTTTGCCACATTTATTAAATCAATATCTGATAATTTTTTTTGTGTCATTTCTTGACTAAAACCATTAAAAGGTATTGATAATAGAACTAATAGAATTAAATATGTAAATTTTTGTGAGGATTTCATTTTAGTGTGTTTTTTATTTTAGTATTAATAATCACTCGACTAATTTAACAATCCCAAACCATTCTTCAATATCATTTGGATCTTGGGAATAAGAATCTTCCAATCCAAATTTCCACCAAGCATCCAAGTATTCATGAATACAAACACCAGCAATAGTAAGTTCTGCAGTATTTATATCTGTTAAATTTTGCAAGATACCTGCTGCCTGTTCTTCTATTGTATTTCCTCCATAACCATAATTAGGAGGGCCTATATGCTGCGCATTGGGAGATACACTTAAACCTGTTTCACCTATGAGTAATGGTTTATTAGGATACCTCGATTTTAATTCCTCTATCCACCCTTGAAATAATGTTTTGGAGTTACTCCCTGGTTGTGTAGTTGGTCTAAAATATGGAACAGCATAAGAGTAAACATTATGACTACGAAAATCAAGAAATGGTGTATCAATGAAATCTGCTGTACGAATCTCATTGGCATAAGATATCAACGAAAGATTACCATATTGCTCATATTCATATGTTTTGACATAGTCAGCCATCTCTGCCAGGAAAGCTTCTGTGGGATTTACATTTGCTCCAGTATTAATATAATTACCGGAATAGCTATTGATTTCAGGATGTAAAGAGTTTGTTGATTGAATACTGGATTCACTCAATTCACTACCAACAAGGTATGCAATAAGTGGAGGGTTGTTATCTGTATAAACTGAATAGATTCTATCAACAACATTTCTTATATAGTCTCTTGTTGTTTCTTTAAATTTCAAATCATGTAAATCAGGTTGGTCATTATTAATCCATATAGTTTGTATAAAATACAGTTCACCAATATTTTTCAAAGCCTGATAGCAGTATTTTGGTGCTCCCCAAAATCTTACAGTATTAGCACCCATTGATTTGATGTTTTTCATATCGGTATCAATACTTTCCATTAAATTAGCAGAAAGTGAGATAGATTGTTCTATTTCCCATGGTAAGTATCCTGGGTATCCAGGCACATATACTATTCCCTTGATTTCAAAAGGTAAATCATTTTTTAAAATGAAATTATTATCAACACTAAAATTATTTGTGTTTGACATTTCAACACTTTCATTCCAGTATTGCTGAATTGAATAATATGCATTACGAAACTCAGTTTTGTACCAATTTTCTGACTCAGAATTAGTATTTGATAATTCAAAGTTTTCGTAATCCTTCTCACTACATGATGAGAATATTGTTATAAATATAAAAAAAAATAGAAATTGCAAGTAAGATTTACCTCTTTTGACTTCTAGCTCCATAATAATATTTTAATTATCAATTCATATTTATTAACAGTTTTAAAATAATAATTTACAATGGTAATTTCTTCTTTAGCTCTTCAATAATATTAAAAACCGCTGGGCATATTTCAGCATTTTTTAAAGTAAGATTGGTTAATTGAATAAACTTTTTACGGTTGGTATGTGGATATTCACTACAAGCTTTTGGCCTGACATCATAAATAAAACAAGTATTATCAGTATCTAAAAAAGTACAAGGCGCACTTTGTAAAACCATAAAATCATCATCATCTCTTTGTAAATATTGTGCTATAAATTTATGCTCTTTCATCCGTAAAAACTTTGAAATACGTGAAATATCTTTATCTGTAAAAATTGGACTAGAAGTTTTACAACAATTTGCACAAGTCAAACAATCTGTTTTTTTAAATTCTTGCTCATGTAAATCTTGCATCAATAAATCTAACCTTTTTGGAGTTTTCTTTTTTAACTTGGCAAAATACTTTTTAGTTTCTAAATGCTTTTCTGCAGCAAGTTCGGGTAATTGTTCGGGTGTTGGGTTCATACATCTAAAAATTAACTATTTTTTAATGCTATTTTCTGCTAAAATAGCTAAATGAAATTTCAATACACAAAATATTTATAACCTTACAAGGTTATATTATGTATTTATAATAGTATAAGGTTATATTTTAACTTTATAATAGTACAAGGTTATATTTTAGAAACATAAAAATATAATAGTAATCTAAGCTCAATTGTTTTAAATTTGCGCCTCATTATTTTAAATCCATGAATATTCAAAACACATTAGAATCTGCAATAAAAAAAGGGATAAAGTCTATTTATAATGTTGATGTTCCTAAAATAGAGTTTCAAGATACCAGAAAAGATTTTGAAGGTGATATCACTATGGTTGTTTTTTCTTTGTTAAAATATATCAAAGGAAATCCTTTTGAAATTGCGACCAAACTTGGAGAATATTTACAAGAAAATACAGATCAAGTTACTCATTATAATGTAGTTAAAGGATTTTTAAATATAGTTATCTCAAACGATTATTATTTTAATTCATTTAATGATATTTTAAACATTAAAAACTTTGGGTTTAAAAATGTGGCTAAAAATGAAAAGGCTGTCATGGTTGAATATTCTTCGCCTAACACCAACAAACCTCTACATTTAGGACATATCAGAAATAATTTATTGGGTTATTCGGTATCTGAAATCATTGCTGCATCGGGTAAAAAAGTATATAAAACACAAATCATAAATGACCGAGGTATCCATATTTGTAAAAGTATGTTGGCCTGGGAAAAATTTGGTAATGGAGAAACCCCTGAAAGTACAGGATTAAAAGGTGACAAACTGGTTGGGAATTATTATGTGAAGTTTGACCAAGAATATAAAAAAGAAATTGAGCAATTAGTTGCTGATGGAAAAGATATTGGAGAAGCAAAAAAAAATGCTCCAATTTTATTAGAAGCCAAAGAAATGCTGTTAAAATGGGAAGCTGGAGATAAGCAAGTTGTAGCACTTTGGAAAAAAATGAACCATTGGGTTTATAATGGTTTTGATATATCTTATAAAGATTTAGGTGTAGATTTTGATATAAATTACTACGAAAGTAACACTTATTTACTAGGAAAAGATGTAGTTGCTGACGGATTAAAAAAAGGAGTTTTTTATAAAAAAGAAGATGGTTCTGTTTGGATTGATTTAACAGATGAAGGCTTAGACGAAAAAATTGTTCTAAGAGCTGATGGTACCGCTGTGTACATCACGCAAGATATTGGAACTGCTATTCAAAGAATAAAAGATTATCCTGATATTGGTGGAATGGTTTATACCGTTGGAAATGAACAAGATTACCATTTTAAAGTATTGTTTTTAATATTGAAAAAACTTGGGTTTTCATGGTTTGAAAACTTACATCATTTATCTTACGGAATGGTTGATCTACCCGAAGGTAAAATGAAATCAAGAGAAGGAACTGTTGTTGATGCAGATGATTTAATGGTAGAAATGACAAATACCGCTAGAGAAATTTCTCAAGAATTAGGTAAATTAGAAGCATATACAACTCCTGAAAAAGAAAAGCTTTACAAAACTATTGGTTTGGGTGCTTTGAAATATTATATTTTAAAAGTTGATCCTAAAAAAAGAATTTTATTTAACCCAAAAGAATCTATTGACTTTAATGGTAATACGGGTCCGTTTATTCAATACACTTATGCCAGAATTCAATCAATTTTAAGAAAAGCTGATTTTGATTATACCAATACTATTTCTGATATTGAGATACATCCAAAAGAAAAAGCTTTAATTAAGCAAATTCAAAATTTCCCTTTAGTTATTCAACAAGCAGCTCAAAATTTAAGTCCGGCATTAATTGCAAATTATACTTATGATCTGGTTAAAGATTATAATTCTTTTTATCAAAGTGTACCAATTTTAGGATCAGAAAATAAAAATGAAAAAATATTTAGAACCCAAATTTCAAAAAAAGTAGGTGACACTATTAAGTTAGCATTTAGTTTATTAGGTATTGATGTTCCTGAGCGTATGTAGCTTTTATCAACTTGAATTTAAAGTCATATTTTGATATTTTAAATATTATTTGCTAACTTCGTCCATTCAATTACACTAATGATTGTGTATTTTTTATTTTAAATGTTATGGCAAAAAAGAGATTATTACTTTCCCTCGCATTAATCTTATTCTTTCACTTTTCACAGGCCCAATTAATTATGATTGATGGTGAAACAGGTGAGTATCAATATGAAGAAGTAGTTTCTGCTGAAGGAATATCAAAACAAGAAATTAAAAATAGAGCTGATAAATGGCTAGATTTATATTATAAAGATTCCTTCTCAAAAATTAATGATTCAACTAGCTTACGCAAGCAAGGTTATAATAATTTATCGTGGAAATTTATTAATAAAAATATGCCAATAGAAATCTTTTTTGATATTGAAATCAAAACAAAAGAAGGCAGATATAAATATACATTTTCAAATTTCAAGGTTGGTAAAATAGTTAATGATATAATAGATGCCTCAGATTTAAAAGTCTATATTGAACGATTCCCTCAAAAATATCAAATTTATATTGAAGAACCTATTGATACAGAAATCACAAAAGCTATTTATAGTTTAGCATATTATATTTTAAATAATAAATTAGAAATAGATGAAGATGATTGGTAATTAAAGTAAATCTAACACTCTTTCTAATGCCATTCCACGTGATGCTTTTATCAATACCGTTGAATTTTTAACTTCACTTTTAGTAAACCCATCCTTAAAATCTTCAAAAGATTTATATTGTTTAATATTTGGACTATCAACTTTAATTTTTGAGAAAGAATTACCAATCAAAAAAGTTTTATTTATCGTAGATTTTTTAATCAAGTTTATTACCTTTTGATGTTCTTGTAAAGTATTCGCTCCTATTTCAAACATATCACCTAATATTGCAATCTTATTTTTAGTAGTTAGCTGAGATAGATTTTCTATAGCAGCTTCCATACTATTCGGGTTTGCATTATATGCATCTAAAATGATTCTATTTGATCCTTTATTCACTATTTGTGAACGATTATTACTAGGAATGTAATTTTCAATAGCATTTTTTATTTGTACATCAGAAATTTTAAAATATTTTCCTACTGCAATTGCTGTTGCAATATTTAAAAAATTATATTTCCCGATTAACTGACTTTGAATAATAGTTTCATCATATTTTAATTTAACAAAAGGATTGGCATTTAAAAATTGTATCGGATAATCAGATTCTTTGGAACCAAATGTAATAACATTCATGTTTTTTGACTGCTCCACTTGTGTCTTATCATTTGTATTTACAAAAACTGTTTTATCATACTTTTGTAAATGTCTATACAATTCGGTTTTAGCTTTAATTACACCTTTTAAATTTCCAAATCCTTCCAAGTGTACTTTACCAAAATTGGTGATATAACCAAAATCCGGTAGAGCAATTTCACAAAGCATAGCAATTTCTTTAGGATGATTTGCTCCCATTTCAACCACACCAATTTCAGTATCAGATTTCATGGAAAGTAATGTTAAAGGTACTCCTATGTGATTGTTTAAATTTCCCTTAGTTGCTGTACATTTAAATTTTTGCTTTAAAACTATAGAGATTAATTCTTTGGTAGTTGTTTTACCATTACTTCCTGTTAAAGCAAAAATTGGTATACCTAATTGTTGCCTGTGGTATCTCGCTAAATTTTGTAAAGTCTTTAAAACATTCTCAACTAAAATTATTTTATTATTAGTTTGATACTTTTTTTCATCAATAACAGCATAAGAAGCACCTTTTTTTATTGCATCTTCGGCGTATAAATTTCCATTAAAATTTTCTCCTTTTAAGGCAAAAAATATACAATTTATAAGATCTTTTCGAGTATCTGTTTCTACGCAATAGCTTTGCTTATAAAAGGTGTAAAGTTTCTTTAATTCCATAAAGTAAAAGTAAAAAAAAACTCAATATCAAAAAATGATATTGAGTTTTTATAATTTTGTTTTTTACGCTATTTTTATTTAGCTGATTTTCTTCTTCTTGAATATGACATTTGACCTAATTTATCAGTTGCACATCTAAACCCAATATAATTTGTAGCCATATATTCAGGTAAATATCTACGTTGTGCTGGATCTAACCAAAACGCTCTATCTTTCCATGATCCACCTTTATAAACTCTAGTTTGATCACTAATTAAAGTAGTTCTTGTTTTGGTGTCATACTGTTGTATAATCAAACCACTTTCGCCAATTTGTCTTGGAATTTTAGGTGAATTATACATTCGAGGTTTACTATCAACATCATCTTCATCTCTAAAGTACTGCTTAGTTGAAGCTAAATCACCATCTTTACTATCAATATTGTATGCTTTTTCATAGTTTCTACGCATAAAAGCATCACGTTTTGTTATTGGTTCATATTTTATACTTCCCGGCAAATCTCTTGGTACTATTTTACCATTATCTAAAGTATCAAATACAATATTATTATAATCAACTACTACAACATTACCTTCTTTATCAATCACTTTTTTAGAAAACACATTTCCTCTAAAATAACTAAAGTCATTTGCATCATTATCAATAATAGGTCTATAAACATCTGCTACCCATTCTGCAACATTACCTGACATATCATATAATCCAAATGCATTAGGCTTATAAGATTTAATTCTCATTGTAATATCAGCACCATCATTACTCCAACCAGCTAATCCACTATAATCTCCTTTACCTTGTTTAAAGTTTGCCATTTGATCACCGCGATATCTTCTTGATGTTTCGCGAGTTGTTGAACCATTCCATGAATATTTTTTACGGCCTCTAATAGAGTTGTATTCTCTATTTTCTATTAAAGCTTTTGCAGCATATTCCCATTCAGCTTCAGTAGGTAATCTAAATCTCTGTGCTAAAATACCATCAGAAATTTTAACATGTCGCCCAGTAAATTTACCTTTTGAAGATCCTTTTGATTTTTTAGAAAAGTCTTTAATTCCTTTATAATATATTGAAGAATCTCCTTCAAATAATAAATTAGGATTCGCTAAATACGTTCCAGTATCAAAACGATTAGCTCCTTCAACTTTTAAGGAATCATGATCAAACAAAGTATGTAATACACCTTTATCAATTAATATTTTTTCATTAACTCTATCTGTTCTCCATTTACAATATTCAGAAGCTTGTCTCCATGAAACACCAACTACAGGATATTCTGCATAAGCAGGATGACGCAAATAGTTTTCGGTTAATAATTCATTAAAACCTAATGTATTTCTCCAAACCAAAGTGTCAGGCAATGCAGATTGATAAATCTTACGATAAGTATCATCAGCTGGTGGGAAAACTTTTTCTAAATATTGTAGATATAATAAATATTCAATATTTGTAACTTCAGCCTCATCCATATAAAATGAACGAACTTGTTGTTTAACCGGAGTTGTATTCCAATCAAACATTACATCATCTTGTACACTACCCATTGTAAATGTACCTCCTTCAATTAATACCATTCCAGGAGGGTTAGGTTGTTGCCTATAATTAGTATTTGCTTGAAAAGCACCATACTTTGGGTTATTGTATTCCCAACCTGTTAATGTTGATACATTTTTACTGCTTTTATTACAACTTGTCAATATGACAGCAGCTAAAATTAAAAGTAGTACTTTGTTACTGTTAAACTTTTTCATAATTTATTGTTTGATTTTTTATATAAAAGACAAAAATTATTTATTTAAACTTTTACTTGAACAAGTTATTCCGTATAAATAATATATTTTTGCTTTCAATTCTTGTATAACGATTGTTTTTTTTCTTTATTATATGTAACGTTGTAAAATATTTAAAATATAAACTCAGTATTATTTTATTATGCTTTTTAAAAGGTACTTTTCTATATTAATTTTCTTTCTCCAAATTACATTTTTGGTTTCACAAAATGTTGAAACTAAGAATTACACTTTAAAATGGAATGACAATTCATCAATACAAGTAAACAAAAATAATACTATAATACTTCCTTTAGTTAAAGATAATTTTTTCAACCAATATAATGTACCTACTTATTCTACTACTTTTAACGTTCAAAACAACTTAATAGTACAAGATTATCAAATTAAAAATGTTAAATTATCAAATCTATCAAAAAATTTAACTAAAAATATCAATATTGACGAAGTTCCTACTGAATTAAAAAGTACATTTAAAATTGGTATTGCTAAAAACAAATCACTTGCAAAACTAATTCTAACTCCTTTAATTAAAGAAAACAATCAAATTAAAAAAATAATTTCTTTCACTCTAGAATATCGACTTCAACCCAAAAATAACTTAGTAAAAAATAAAATTGCACCCGTTCCTATTTATACTTCAAACTCAGTATTAGCTAGTGGCAGTTGGTATAAATTTTCTATTGATACAACTGGAGTGTTTAAAATTGATAAACAATTATTACAAAAAATTGGAATAAACATTACAAACCTCAACCCAAATAACATTAAAATTTATGGCAATGGAGGTTCTATTTTACCACAATTAAATAGTGATTTTAGATATGATGATTTACAAGAAAATGCCATTTATATTGAAGGAGAAGAAGATGGTACATTTGATAATAATGATTTTATTTTATTCTATGGGAAAGGTCCAAATTCATGGAAAATAAACATTTTAGATTTTAATTTAACAAAGCATCAAAATAATATTTATAGTGACAAAGCCTATTATTTTATTACCGTTGATAATGGAGCCGGTAAAAGAATTTCTGCTTCAGATCAAATAACTCTACCGGCAAATCAACAAATAAATAACTATCAAGATTTTTTGGTTCATGAAATTGAAAAAGTTAATCTTTTTGCAAACGGACAACAATGGCTAGGAGAAGATTTTAGTTTTAATGAAAACCAAACTTTTCGTTTTAACTTTAATGATATTGACAATAGTGAGGATATCACATTACGAATACGAGGTGTAGCAATATCTTTTACCAATACGCAAATGAATGCTAAAATTAACGGAGTAGATTTGATAAATTTAAATTTTCCAGCATTATCACCATCATCTTATAATTTAGCTGTTTCAAGTGAATCGTTCAAAAACACCAACTCAAATCAAGAGCAATTAAATGTAGAAATCACTTATAACAATTTTGGAAATCCAT
>JAUWLK010000072.1 GCA_030613745.1 Flavobacteriaceae bacterium
TTCAAATGTTGAAATTCCATTTTCAACACTTCCCATATTCACACCTCTAACAATGTTTCCGAGAGCTATTCCAAAAAATAGTGCCAACAAAAGACTGGAAACACCAAAGGCTTTATCCCACATATCTTTCCACATCTGCCCTGTAAACTGGCTTCTAAATTCCAAACTAATTGCTCTAAAAATTATTAGCCATAGAACCATTATCAGAGGCAAATAAAATCCACTAAAAACCGACGCATAAAATCTTGGGAATGCCATAAAAAGCATTCCTCCAGCAACGACAAGCCAAACTTCGTTAGAATCCCAAAATAAACCGGCTGACTTTGCAATTACTTTTTTGTCCTTCTCTTTTTTAGCAAAAAACAGATGAATAATTCCTACTCCAAAATCGTATCCATCTAAAACAAAAAAGATTACCAATACAATACTTACTATTATAAACCAAAATATTTCCATTTCTTAAGCTTTATGTGATTCCGGACCAACATGAATAGTTTTTCCTGCCAATAATAATAATAATAATCCCAATAAAATGTATAAACCAATAAAACCCAGTAGTGTAAATAACGTGTTTCCGGAAGATACATTTGGTGAAATACCATCTAAAGTTTTTAATAAACCATACACCAACCATGGTTGTCTTGCTAACTCTGCTGTGTACCACCCCGCAGTGTTAGCAATGTATGGGAAAGGTGTTGCAAACAAAATAACCCATAAAATAAGTTTTGATTTATATATTTTCTTTCGCCACAATAAAAAAGCAGCCAAGGCCATAATTCCTATAAAAATAGTTCCTAAACCAACCATCATGTGGTATGAATAGTACAATGCCGGAACGTTAGATGGGATTTCTTCCTCCTTAAAATCGTTCATCCCTTTTATTTGCATATTCCAATCCTGATATGTCAAGAAACTTAATATATTAGGGATAGCTATTTTATTGTCTATTTTTTTCTCCACCATATTGGGTTGTCCAATGAGTATGATTTCAGCTCCTGCCTTTTCTGTTTCAAAAATTCCTTCCATTGCTGCAAATGTTCCAGGTTGATATTTTGCAACATTTTTAGCATTCCAATCTCCTGTTGGTATAGCTAGAAGAATACTTGACACTAAACCAAAAATGACTCCTGTTTTTAAAAATAGCTGACCAAATTCTATATTTTTTTGTCTTAAAATATAAAAAGCACCAATACTCGCTACAACAAATGATGAAGTAAGCAAGGATGCAACCTGATTGTGTAAAAATGCAGGGAGCAACCAAGGATTTACAAAAAGTGCGGAAAAATTCTCCAATACATATCTGCCATTTTCTAAAATTTCATATCCTACAGGATGTTGCATCCAGGCATTAGTCGCTAAAATAAACCAACCACTTATCCAAGAACCTAAAAACACTAAGAAACCCGTAAGAAAATGCAATTTTTGTCCCATTAGTTTTTCACCAAAAATAAAAAGCACCAAAAATGAAGACTCTAGGAAAAATGCAATCATTCCCTCCATGGCTAAGGTTTGCCCAATAATCCCTCCTGTAAGCTCAGAAAATTTAGCCCAATTGGTACCAAATTGAAATTCCATAGGGATACCTGTTACAATACCCATTGTAAAGTTGATGGCAAATATTTTCATAAAAAACTTTGCAGCATCGTTGTACTTCTCTATTTTATTTCTTAAATATAACCCCTTATAAAATACTATTATTAGGGATAAACCCATGGTTAACTGAGGAAAAATATAATGAAACGTAATAGTGAATGCAAACTGCAATCTATCGTAAAAGAGCATGTCTTCCATAATGGATAGTTTTAGTAAAGTTAAGTTATTTTAAATGATAAATAAAGTTACTTATATTACTATCAAAACAATTACAAATAATTTTTTATGATAGTAATTATTTGATTTGCTTGTAAAACCCCAGATTGCCTCCAAACAGATTCTCCATTTTTAAAAAGTATTAATGTAGGCACACCCCTTACTGCATATTTTTGTGCAACAGAAGGTGTTTGATCAATATCAATTTTAATTATTTTAATTTGATTTTTTAAATTTTGTTTTACTTGTTTTAAAATTGGTGTCATCATTTTACACGGTGCACACCAATCAGCTTTAAAATCAACTAAAACCGGTACATTTTGATTTATTATTTGACTAAAGCTGGCCAAAATTTATTCTGATTCAGAAGTCATTCTTCCAGTTGCACAACTAACGAAAGATTTTGCTTTATGCATCATAGTATTAACATCACCAACCTCAGGGTAACCCATTTTAGAAAGTTTTTCCTTTACAGATATTATTACGGAATCAATATCAGTATCAATTGTTATTTGAGAAGTTTCTATATTAATTGTGGTTTCATTAACACCATCAATAGATGTTAATCCCTTTTTAATTGTGTTGGCACAACCTCCACATTTAAGGTTTAAGATTTCAATAGTAGTAGACATAATATTTTATTTTAGTAATTAGTTTGTCGGATTTAGAAGGTAAATCTAACAAAATTTAGAGAGGTAAGTTACTAAAATTCAATGATTATTTATCTAGTCCCTCCATGACCAGCCGCAACTACTATTAAAATTTTTATATTTAAATAAATAAATTTAAAGAATTGCACAAAAGGATTTCTCATCATAAATCTTTGAAAACGGGTTATTTTTTTTGCCATATTAATCTTTTTATATTTAAATCAAACAAATCCTTTTATTCTGGAATTAACCACCAAAATGGTTTTAGTTTTGCTTTGTATAAAAAAGCATAATGCAGAGTGAGTTTTACCCAATGACCGGCTAAACCTAAATCTCCAATAGTTTTTGAAAGTAATCTTCCGGTATCTGGATATTTTTTATAATCAGGAACAATAGGATTTGTTGTAATTGTAACACCTCTACCTTTTAAAAAGCCATATCCAGTAGAAGCGATACATGCAGCCCCCATATTTCCCATAGAGCCTAAATGATGTAATTCTTTACTCCCTTTATTAATCATTTCTACAATATTATCTGCTACTAATTTTGCAGTTATTCCAGAAGGCATTCCTGTACGTGGAGGTGCAGGAAAAATTGCTGTACCATTTTTACTTGTTCTTGGTTTTGAGATGGAATGCGGAGGGGCAAAGGCAATACCAGGAGCAAAAATGTTTGGATAAGATGGGTTTTGATAAGTTTCAGGCCAATCTTGAACTGTCCATTCTTCATAAGGTCTAGGCGTATAATCTGCATCAACAATCATAAACCCTTTAAAAAGTTTCTCAGTAATATCACTTCCTTTTTTGTCAAAAGCTTTAAACCCGTGCCCTGAAAATGATGGAATTAGCATTCCAAAATCAAATTCTTCAGTTTTATATTCTCCATTTAGAGTTTCGTAATATACTTTACCATCTTCAACCTTATAAACGCCAGCCTTTGTTATTGATTTAATTCCTCTATCTTCAAAAACCATTTCAATAAGATCTTTTGAAGGTACTAATTTTCCATTCATTTTAACTGTAACACCATCAATACCAAAGTCGCCAAGTTCATGTTCATTTGATATCCAGGTTACTGTTGCTTTATCTCTTACTTTGTGTCTGTTTAATTCTTGCTCAACGTTCATAATGTACTCAAAAGCAGCACCTTGACAGGTAGCTTTAGCATGCCCTGTGCCAATTAAAATATTAACGTGCTCCCCTTTTTTCATTCTTTGAATTAATGCCTCTAAATCATTCCAGGCATGCATTGCGTGGTCATAAGTACAAACAGAAAGAGTTTTATTTTTTCCTGGACGAAGCCCTTCTGTAGCTTCAAAATTTAATTTTGGTCCTGTAGCATTAATTAAAAAATCATAATCTACTTTAATTGTTTGACCTTTTTTATCTCCGGTAACGTATTTTGCTAAAATATATCCTTTATCAATTTCATTATCTCCTTCGGGGTGAAAAGAAATTGCTTTAGCTTGAATATATTTTATTCCTTTCTTTTTATATAAAGGAGCTAATGGAAAAGTTGTTTGATTTGGCTTCATTCTGCCAATTCCTATCCAAATATTTGAAGGAACCCATTGGTAATTACTATTTGGTGACACTATTACTACTTCATGTTCTTTAGAAAGATCTTTTCTTAAATAAGAAACAGCTGTATGTCCTGATATACCAGCTCCTAAAACAACTACTTTGGCCATTATTTTTTATTTTTAATGTTAGATTTGAAACCAAAAATACAATAAAAAAAACCTAAATTTGTAACAACAGTTACAAATTTAGGGTGTAATTAGTTAAAAGTCATATTGTTATTCAGATTCAAAAGCAATACTCCATATTCCTCTTAAATCATTTTCTTTAAATCCTGTTGCTAAATCATTAGGATAATATGATTTGATAATAGAATCTGATTTTACAGTAATTTCACTACCAATTTTACCATGACAAGCCAAACACTTTTTTTGTAATTTAATTGGTGCATAAAAATGAGGTTTTCCAGATTTATCCAATTCAACAATTGGTTTCATTGGTTTACCTTCTGCAAATAATGTGTTGTATTTATTAATAATTCTAACCTCTTCTTCGTTTGGTGAATTTTCATCATTTCTTAATCTATGGGAAGTTCTTTTTATAGTTACATTATATTTTTCAGACATTTCTTTAGTTAAGGGAATGGCATTTTCGTTGCAAAATGGTAGAGCATCTTTTACACCTCCTTCTTTCATTTTTTTAACAAGAGTACCTCCTAATTTTTTTGCAGTTGCCTGTGCAATTACTTTTCCTTGTTCAGTATATAAAGCTTTTTCTTCTTTAGATAAAGATTTACTACAGCTACTGATTAATAATACAACTACGAATAAAAAGACAATTTTTTTCATTTTAATTAATTTTTACATTATTTGACTATTTCTAAATTATTTTTTTCCCAGTTTAGAATACCACCTTTTAAATCATAAATTTTGGTAAAACCCAAAGTTTCTAATTTTTTTGCAGCTTTTCCACTTCTATTGCCACTACGACAATATATATAAAGCACTTTATCTTTATCTAATTTAGACATTTCATTCAAGAAATCAGAATCGTAATAATTTATAATTTTAGCTCCTTTTAAATGACCTTCATTAAATTCTTTGGGAGTTCTACAATCAATCAATTGTATATCATCTCCTAATTTTTTATTTAATTCAACTGGATTTATTTTTTGTACAATATCTGTTTTTGTAGTTTGAGCACAACTTAAAAGGCTGAAACTTAAAAACAATATTACAGCAATTTTTAAATTAAAAAATTTCATTATTAGTAGTTTAAAATATTTGGTTTTTGCAAATTTAAATAAAAAAAGGGAGTTTTTATTACTCCCTTTGTTACACAATTAGTTTTGTATTATAATAATGTTGTTGGACAAACGTATTCAGTAAGTGGAGCATTTGTTTCTTTAATATCAACAAATCCGTTTCTTACATCAGTTACATTTTCAACACCATTTGCTTTAAATATTGATGCAGCAACTAGTGATCTGTAACCTGTTGCACAATGTAAAAAGTATTCTTTTTCTGTATCAATTTCTGCAAAGTTTGAATTGATAAAATCAAGTGGGAAATTTTCAACACCAACAACATGTTCTGATAAATATTCAGATTCTTTACGTAAATCTAAAGGTTTTTCCATAGTTCCGGCAGCTAATCTTTCAACAAATTCATGACCAGAGATACTACCTATTTTATCAACTTCGTAACCGTGATCTATCCAGTTTTTTATACCTCCAAATAAATATCCTAAAGTGTTATCATAACCTACTCTTGAAAAGCGAATAGCAATTTCATTAACTCGGGTTTCATCTTCGGCAATAAATATAATTTTTTGATCGATATTGGTAATCAAAGAACCTACCCAAGGGGCAAAACTTCCGTCTAAACCAATATACCAAGCACCAGGAACGGTTCCTTCTTCTGTATATGTTTCTTTTGAACGAGTATCAACAACCAATATATCTTTTTGATCACTCATTTCCTTAAAAGTAGCAGCATCAATAGGAGTAGTTCCTCTGTGAATAACTTCATCAATGCTAGTGTTGATTGATTTGTTCATACGAACATTATTTGGAAAATATTGTGGTGGAGCTTTTAAACCGGTAGTAACTTCTTTAATGAACTCTTCTTTAGTCATATCAGCACGAAGTGCATAATTGGTTTTCTTTTGGTTTCCTAAAGTGTCAAAGGTTTCTGAACTCATATTTTTACCGCAAGCAGAACCAGCACCATGATTAGGATATACAATAATATCATCAGGTAAGGTCATTATTTTATTACGTAATGAATCGAACAAAAATCCAGCTAAGTCAGCTTCTGTAATACTTCCTGATTTTACTGCAAGATCAGGTCGTCCACCATCTCCAATCAACAAAGCATCTCCACTAAATAAGTATGGGGTATTACCATCTTTATCAATTAACACAATCGATGAAGATTCCATTGTATGACCAGGCGTGTGTAATAATTTTAAATTAATATCTCCAAGAGGAAATAATTCGCCATCCGTACCAACATAAATATCATATTCTGCGGTTGCGCTTGGTCCAAATATTATTTTAGCACCAGTTTTTTGGGCTAGGTCATATTGACCAGAAACAAAATCTGCATGAAAATGAGTTAAAAAGATATACTTAATTTGAGCATTATCGGCTTCAGCCATTCTAATATAAGGATCAGTTTCTCTTAATGGATCAATAATTGCAGCTTCACCATTTGACTCAATATAATAAGCCATTTCAGCAAGGCATCCTGTATATAATTGTTCTACTTTCATTTTATTTAGATTTTTTAGTTAAATATATATCAATATTCGAAATGTAATAAACCTACTCTAAAGTTATGTAATACTTGTTACATTTCATTTATTTTTTAAATTTTTATTTGTTAGACTGTTTTATATATTTTTGGTATTTTTTCTCTAATGGTTCATCATTACAGATAGACTCATAACAATCAATAGCTTCTTGAATACTCATAAAGCATTGATTAAAGCTTATCTTTTCAATCACTCCTCCCTTTTCCATTGCATCTCTAACTGGTCCTTTAATTCCTGTAAACGTCACTTCAATATTTTTAGAAGTATAATCATCTATCATTTCTAAAAGAGCATGTACACCGCTACTGTCTAAATTATTCATGCTCTCACCATCAATAATTATAAGTTTTAATTTTTCACCTTTTTCAATAACTAACTCCTCTAATTTATCTTTAAAAAAAGCAGTATTAGCAAAATAAAGTTGCGCATCAAATCGTACAATTAAAACATCTTCCTTTGGTCTGATAATTCCCTCAAACCTTTCAATATTTCTATAAAAATGGGTTCCCGGTATTTTTGCTAAAACAGCAACATGTGGTCTTGTAGTTTTAAAAATTACCATAGCTAATGATAAAATTACCCCTATACCAATACCTTTTTCAATACCAATGGTTAGTGTTGCAATAAAGGTAACTATCAGTAAGAAAAAATCAGTTCTATTGCTTTTCCATAAATGAATTGCTTCTTTGTAATCAATTAATCCAAAAACGGCAACCATAATAACTGATGCTAAAATTGCTTTTGGAAGATTATAAAATAAGGGTGTCAAAAAAAGTAAAGTCACAATAATTAATAATGCACTAATTATAGCAGCTAAACCAGTTTTAGCTCCAGCTTGGTCATTAACTGCAGTACGTGAAAAACCACCAGTAGTAGGAAATGATTGAAAAAATGAACCAAACACATTCGCCAACCCGAGAGAAATCAACTCCTGATTAGGAATAACTTTATAATCTCTATGCTTTATTTGTATTGCTTTAGCCACCGCAATGCTTTCCATAAAACTTACTAAAGCAATAGTTAATGCCATAGGAATTAATAATTGAATAGTATTTAAATCCAAAAGAGGTATTTGATATTTAGGTAAGGTGCTAGGAATTTCTTTAATTATTTTTACAGCATATTCTCCTTCTCCTAGGCTAAATATTGATACTATTATTATTCCAAAAATTACTGCAAATAGCTGACTAGGTAGGGATCTATTAATTTTTTTGATTCCTATAATTATCAAAATACCTATAATTCCAATAGTAAAAGCTACCCAATTGATTTCATTTGCTTTTTGTAAAGCATTCATTATAATTTCATTGATATGATGACTTCTTTCAATATCAATTCCCAATAAATGTTTTAATTGGCTTAAGCCGATTATTAATGCAGCAGCTGATGTAAAACCACTAACAACAGGATGTGACAAAAAGTTCACTAAAAATCCTAATTTAAAAATTCCTAATAAAAATTGAATTGCACCAACTAAAAAAGCTAATAAAATTGCATAAGAAATGTAATCAGAGGCAGATAATCCTTCAAAAGAACCAATAGCAGTTGCTGTAAGTAATGATACCATTGCAACTGGGCCAACTGCCAGTTGTCTTGAGGTTCCAAAAACAGCATAAATAATAATTGGAATAATTGATGCATACAAACCATATACCGCAGGCAGGCCCGCAATTGAAGCATATGCCATACCTTGAGGTATTAGCATAACACCTACAGTTAGTCCGGCACCAAGATCTCCTTTAAACCAAGATTTTTTATAGTTTGGTAACCAATCAAGTATTGGAATATAATTTTTTAAATACATTTTTTATTTTTCACATTCAAAAAAAACTTTCACTTTACAGCTATCACAAATGTTTTTATCTAATTTTTTATAAATTTCTTCGATTGCAGTGAGTTTGTCATCATAAAAATTTTCCTCACCAATTTCATTTCTAAATCCACCTTTTTTGAGTATTTGCTGGCTTACAATTTTTAAACCGCTAAAGTAAATTCCACCTCCTCTTTCCTGCCATTTTAAAACCTCATGTGTTAGCCATGTAGCTCCTGTTAGGTCTATAAAATTAATTCCTTTTGCAACTATCAATACATGTTTAATATCACCATCATCATATAATGTATTAAAAAAATCAGATACAACTTCTAAAGCACCAAAATATATGGATCCATCAATTCTTACAATTTTTAATTGCGGACATTCTTTTACATTTGAGTCTCTAATAATATTTATAAAACGATGATTTTTAGAAGATCCTAAAACAGCAATATTTGGTTTAGCTGTTCTTTCTAAATAAAAGAATAATGATAATGCGATTCCAAGAAATAAAGCGGTTTCTAATTCAAAAAACAATGTTCCAAAAAGAGTAGTACTCAAAACTATTAATTCACGACCACTACTTTCAATAACTTGTTTAATATGATGAAAATCAATTAAATTATATCCAACTAATAATATGATTCCACCCATAGCCGGCTTTGGTAAATAAGCAGCGTATTTAGAAAATACCAATAAAACAATCATTAAAAAAAATGCGGCAAAAATTGCTGACATTGGTGTTTTGGCCCCTGCTTGTTGATTTACTCCTGAACGGGTAAATGAGCCAGACCCCATATAACTAGAAAAGAAACTAGCTACAATATTAGATAAACCTTGTCCTTTAAATTCTTGATTTGCATCAATTCTTTGATGTGTTGATAGCGCTATCGAACGAGCAATAGCAACGGCTTCTATCAATCCTAATAAAGCTACAGTAATAGCACCTGAACTTAAATTTTTGATATTTGTTAAATTAAGTTGAGGCATGTGAAAAGGAGGTAAATTAGACGGGATTTTTCCAACAGTTTCAATTCCGTTTGCATCTCCACCAAGAAAAATAGCTAAAAAACTTCCCAAAACCATTGCTAATAGCATATAGTATCTAGAAAGGGGTTTAATAAAATTTCTAACTAAAATTGCTATTGCCATAGTACCCATGGCAACACCAAAAACGTACCAATTGGTTTCAGAAATATTACTGACAATATGCTTTATAATATCATAAAAAGAACTTCCTTGTGGAACATCTAAACCAAAAACATGTTTTAATTGTTTAAAAGCAATAAGAATTCCTGCTCCAGCTGTAAATCCAATGATAACTGAATGAGAAACAAAATTCACCAATTTTCCCATTTTTGCTAATCCCATGGCAAATTGAATTACGCCAGCCATAAATGTCAAAACCAAAGTAAGAGCAACATACTGCTCAATATCATTTGAAGGATCAACAAACTTACTAATAGTTGCAAAAACTACTATTGAAATTGCTGTTGTTGGACCCGAAATTAAATGATAGGATGAACCAAAAAGAGCAGCAATTACTGGAGTGACCATTGCAGTATAGAAACCATAAATTGGAGGTAATCCAGCAATCATAGCAAAAGCCACAGCTTGTGGAATTACGATGATTGTTCCCGTAATTCCAGCAATTAAATCATCTTTCCATGATTTTTTTGCTAATGGAAGCCAAGTTAAAAAAGGGAATATCCTTTGCAGCATTTTTTGATAATCTTCTTTCTAAGGAAAATATGATTAAAGAATATTTTCCTTAGAAAGATTGTTTTAGTGTTTAGCTTTAGCAACTATTCAAAGTTGTTTGAAAAGGAATAATACAGA
>JAUWLK010000036.1 GCA_030613745.1 Flavobacteriaceae bacterium
ATCAAATGTTAGTAATATTGATGAATTGATATTAAATAAAATTAAAAAATTATTTGAGATTATTCTATTGAATTCAAATACAAAAGTTCCTTTCAATAATTTTTACAAAACTCCACAAACTTTAGGTGTTGATAGAATAGCATTAGTTGCTGCTGCTGTTAATCAATTTCCAAATAAAAATATACTTGTTTTTGATGCTGGCTCATGTATTACTTATGACTTTGTTAATACAAAAAAAGATTATTTTGGAGGAGCTATTTCCCCTGGAATTGCCATGAGATACAAATCAATACATAAATTAACAGCAAACTTGCCTAAATTATCTGCTATTGATGAAATTCCTAAAATTGGAAACTCAACTAAAAAAGCTATTCATTTAGGTATTTTAAATGGTGTTATTCAAGAAATAGATGGTGTAATTAATCAATATAAAGTAAAAAATAAAAAATTAACAGTAGTTTTAACAGGAGGAGACACAATTTTCTTGGCAAAAAACTTAAAAAGTACCATATTTGCCAATCCAAATTTTTTATTGGAAGGATTGAACAGTATATTGATATATAATAAAATCACATGATAAAGAAAATAATAGTATTTACTATTCTCTTAATTTCAACCAATAGTTTTACACAAAGTACTAGTTCTTCACCATATTCTTTTTTTGGAATAGGTGATCAAGCTAAAATAAAATCTGTTGAAGAAATTGCAATGGGTCAAATGGGAGGTGTTTTAGATAGCGAATATCAACTAAGTTTTACCAACCCTGCTTCTTACGCTTCTTTACTTTGGACAACTTATGTTTTTTCTGGTGGTAATAAAGTTACTAAAATTGATGACGGTATAGATACTCAAACCAGTTCAGCTGCCTCATTAACTTATATAGCTTTAGGAATCCCTATAAGGGGAAACCAAGGTTTAGCTTTTGGATTACAATTAAATACTGCCGTAGGATATTCATTATTGGACCAAAGCTTTGATGAAGATGATCTTTTGATAGAAACTAACAAGATATTTGGTAATGGTGGAACAAATAGAGTTTTTATAGGGTATGGATATAAATTACCTTTTAATATAAATCTAGGAATTGAGGCTGCTTATATTTTTGGTGGAATTGAAAATAATATTTTAAATAGAAGATTAGGTGTTTTATTAGCAACCAAACACAAAACAGAATCATATGTAAAAGGGTTTTCTTATAAAATTGGTGCCCAATATACTAAAGACCTTTCAGAAAATCTAAAATTAAAACTAGGAACATCATTTGAAATAGGACATGAATTAGATGAAAAAGGAGATGAATATATAATTTTACAAGAAAATAGTATAGATGGACTTATAAGACATATTGACACTATTGCAAATTATACCGCAAAAATTAAATCTCCTTTAAAAACTGTATTAAGTGCCGGTATAGGTAAAAATAATAAATGGTTTTTAGGAACTGAATACACTTTTCAAGATGCAATAGAATTCAGTGGAGGAATTTATGATGATATAACTGGCTACAATTATGAAAATTCAAGTACAATCTCCTTAGGTGGATTTTTTATTCCTAAATTTAATTCCATTTCAAATTACTGGAAAAGAGTGACTTATAGAGGGGGTTTGAATTATAAAAAATTAGGTTTGGTAATAAAAGATACAGAAATTAAAGAATATGGCATGTCTTTTGGTGTTAGTTTACCAATAGGACTTAGATTATCAAATGTTAATTTGGGTTTTGAATTAGGTAAAAGAGGTACTACTGACAATAATTTAATTAAAGAAAATTATTATAACTTTAGATTAAGTTTATCTCTTAATGATAAGTGGTTTAGAAAACAAAAAATTTACTAATTTTACATAAAATTTTATATATGAAAACAAAAAATACAATTTTGACAATAGGAATGATTCTTTTTTTAGGAATCACTTTTTCTATTAATGCACAAGATAAGTACGGTAGTGATCCTAATAAGTGTAAAACCAATCTATCTATTTTTTATGAATATGCAAAAGTTGGTAATTACACTCCTGCATACGAGCCTTGGAATTGGTGTATGGAAAACTGCCCTGCATCTTCTAAAAATTTATACAAATATGGTATAAAAATGGCTGAAGATAAATATGATAAATCTTCCAGCAAAGCTGAAAAAGCAAAATTTGCAATTGAAATTAATAAAATTTATGAGCAACGTATAAAATATTTTCCTGAAAATTTAGGTAAAGTATACAGTGATTGGGCAAATTTTTTATTCAAAAGAGCCGTTCAGGAAGAAATAGTACAAAAAGAACAAATTTATGACAAATTAGGAAAGTCTTTTAAAGCCGACCCTACTGGTATGAGTGTTAAAAATTTAGGTAAATACTTTCAAGCATTTACAGAACACCATAAAGACACTAATCCTCAATTAGTTTTTGATACTTATGATGAAATTATAGAAGCGGTAAGTACAAAAATGGATAATTACTCTAAAGAATTAGATGTTTTACATGCTAAAGAAGCAAGTGGACAAACATTATCAGCAAAAGATGATAGAAAAAAACACGCTCGTGAAGTAAATTTAAAAGCCTTAGGTCAAGTGGAAGGGTTATTGGACAATACTTTAAGTGAAGTGGCGACTTGTGAAAGGTTAATACCATTATACAAACAAAATTTTGAAAAAAATAAAACCGATGTTAAATGGATGAGAAGAGCAGTTTCAAGATTAAATCAAAAAGGATGTACTGATGATGCATTATATCCAAAAATGGTTGAAGCCTATGTAAATGCTGCTCCTTCAAGTGATGCATTTGTATTTTATGCTGGAATTTTAATGGGAAAAAACAGAACCAATGAAGCAATTGATTATTTTAATAAAGCAATTAGTCTTGAATCTGATAAATATAAAAAAGCAAAATATTATTATCGCGCCGCTTTAATTTATAAAAAAAGAGGGGCAAAAGGCAAAGCTAGAGAATATGCGCGTAAAGCTTTGAGAGAAAGACCAAGTATGGGAAGTGCATATTTGTTAATATCTAACTTATATGCTTCAAGTGCAAATACATGCGGAACAGATGAATTTTCAAAACGTATGGTTTACGTTGCTGCTGCTGATAAAGCAAGACAAGCAAAAGCTGCTGATCCAGGAATTACTTCTACCGCTAATAAATATATTAAAAGTTATATGGCAAGTGCTCCTTCAAAGAAATTAGTTTTTACTGAAGGGAAAGCATCTGGTTCAGCATACAAAATAGGATGTTGGATAGGTGAAACGGTCAGAATTCCGTAAATTAGTACATGCTAAAAACATTTTCATATAAAATTTTAAACATTGCTACTATATTCATAGTAGCAATGTTTTTTTCATGTGGTAATGATATTAAAGAAGTTGAGGATTTTTTGGCAGAAAAAAATTTACCAATTGGAGTTGCTAAAAATGTATATTTAATTCATACCGATTCAGGGAAAATAAAAACAAAATTAATCTCACCTGTGATGCATGATTTTTCTAATAGAAAAAGCCATCCTTATAGTGAATTCCCTCAAGGAATAAAAATTGTAACCTTTGATGAAAAAGGAGATTCAGTAATTTTAACTGCTAATTATTCCATAACTTTTAATAATACAAATATTTCTGAGGTTAAAAACAATGTAGTTGTAATAAATTATGCTGATAAAACTAAATTAAATACCAATCAACTTTTTTGGGATGCTGATGAACATTATATTTATACTGAAAAAAAATTCACACTTATTACAAAAACTGATACTATTTATGGTATTGGGTTTGAATCAAATGAAGATTTATCAAAAGTAAATATGAAATCTGTACATGGTACAATATATGTTAAAGAAAATCCGTAAATTATGGTAAAATATTATAAATTTTTTGAATATGCTTATCTCGTAATTGCCTTTGTTCTTATAATAGAAACATTTTTAAATTGGAAAACTAATCCACAAAAATCATATATTTTTTTAGCATTTGCAGCTCTGGCGATTTTTATGTACTTTTTTAGAAAAAAGTTTAGAAAAAAAATTGAAAATTCCGAAAAGTAAACTCTAATAATGATAATAGAAATAGTAATCATATTAATTTCAATATTACTTTCAGCCTTCTTTTCAGGCATGGAAATTGCTTTTGTTTCAGCAAATAAAATGCATATTGAACTTGAAAAGAAAAAAGATACTTTTTTAGCAAAAATTCTTTCAAGCCTAACAAATAAACCTTCAAAATTTATTACCACAATGCTTATTGGCAACAATATATCATTAGTGATTTATGGTTATTTTATGGGAGATTTTTTAATGTATTTCTTAGGGCCATCTATCAATAATGATTTTTTAATTTTACTTATTCAAACATTAATTTCAACATTAATAATATTGATAACAGCTGAATTTCTACCAAAAGCAATATTTAGAATCTATGCTAATGAAACCCTAAAAGTCTTTGCTTTTCCTGCTTATGTTTTTTATGTTTTATTTTACTTTATTTCAGAATTCATCACTTTTATATCTGATTTCTTTTTAAGAGTATTTTTCAATACAAAAGAAGATCAAGTTCAACTTGCATTTAGTAAAACAGAATTAGGAAATTATATATCAGAACAATTAGAATCTGCTGATGATGAAATTGACTCTGAAATCCAAATTTTTCAAAATGCACTTGAATTTCACAATGTAAAAGCTAGGGAAGCTATGATTCCTCGAACTGAAATTATAGCTGTTGAAGTTCATGAGTCATTAAAAAATTTGAACCTCCTTTTTATTGAAACAGGTCTATCAAAAATAATGGTTTACAACAATTCATTAGACGATACCATAGGATATGTTCATACATTTGAACTTTTTAAAAAACCGAAAAATATCAGGTCAATTTTATTACCCATTGAAATTGTTCCTGAAACCATGATGATTCACGATGTCTTAAATGATTTAATCAAAAAAAGTAAAAGTGTAGCTATTGTTCTAGATGAATATGGAGGAACCTCTGGATTGATAACAGTTGAAGATATTATTGAAGAACTTTTTGGAGAAATTGAAGACGAACATGATTCAACTACACTGTTAGAGGAAAAAATAAATGATAGAGAGTTCAATTTTTCAACTCGATTAGAAGTTGACTATCTCAATGAAACTTATAATTTAGATCTTAAAGAAAATAGTACTTTTGAAACTCTTGGAGGACTAATTGTACATCATACAGAAAACATCCCTTCTACTGGTGAAATAATTGAAATCGAAAATTATCAATTCACTATTTTAAAAGAATCTGCATCTAAAATTGAAGAAGTACATTTAAAAGTTTTATTTAAAGACCTATAAGCCTCATTTTCTTAATAAAATTACTATAAAACTACTTTTATTATTAAAAGGTAAATTGTACTTTCGCAACCTGAATTTTAAAAGAAAAGAAAAATGGCAGTTTTATCAAAAATTAGAGAGCGTTCATTATTTTTAGTAATTATCATAGCTTTAGCATTATTTTCATTTGTTTTGAGTGGTTTATTTCAAGGAAACCTATTTAGTAAAAACACAAACAATATAGGTGAAGTCAATGGAGAGTCAATAGGTAGAGAAGAATTTGCTCAACAAGTTGAATTTTATCGTACAAGATCAAATGGTAGAACTTCAAACATACAAAATGTAAATAATGCTTGGAATAGTATTGTTCGTGAAAAAATATACGAGACCCAATTAAAAAAATCAGGAATAGTTGTTGGTGAAAAAGATATATGGGATGCTATTGTTAATCAAATTTCTGCTCAAAACAGTCCTCAATTTCTTAATGAAGTGGGACTTTTTGATCAAGAAAAATTAAAAGAATACATTGCAACTCTACAAGATAATGTTGATGAAAATGATCAAAGTAAAGCTGCTTGGTTAGGTTGGTTAAACTATGAGAAAGGTGTTAAAAATGGTTTAGAACAAAACACTTACAATTCACTAATAAAAGCTGGATTAGGAAGCACCTTAATCGAAGGTAAATCAGATTATTTTTATCAAAATACTAATGTTGATTTACAATATGTTTATGTGCCTTTTGCTAGCATAGCTGATAGTTTAATTACTGTTTCTAAAGATGATATAAAAAATTATATAAAAAGTCATGCTAAAGATTTTAAGGTTGATGAATCTAGAGATATTCAATATGTTACATTTGACATTAAAGCTTCAAGTGAAGATGAAATTGAAATAAAAAATGAATTAAGTAAAGTAATAAATAATCGTGAAGAATATAGTGCAGCAGCTAAAACAACAATTGATATTTTAGGTTTTAAAAATGCAATTAATTTTGCAGAGTTTAATACTGAAAATGGATCAGATATTCCATTTGATAATAAATTTTACACTAAAGACCAATTACCTAAAACTATTGCTGATACACTTTTTAATGCTAATTTAAATGATGTATATGGGCCTTATAAAGAAAATGGATACTATAAGATCTCTAAAGTTTCAGAAATTAAACAATTACCTGACTCTGTAAAAGCAAGTCATATATTGATATCTTTTATTGGTTCTTCAACTGCTGATGCAACTGTAAATAAAGATGAAGCGGAGGCTAAAAAAGTTGCCGATAGTATTTTAAAAATAGTTAAAGCTGATAAATCAAAATTTGAAGAAATTGCAAAAGAAATTTCAATTGATAAAGTAAGTGGAGCAAAAGGTGGTGATCTAGGGTGGTTTACTTACAATAGAATGGTTCCTGAATTTAGAGATTTTGCATTTGAAAACAAAACTAATGATATGGGAATTGTAAAATCACAATTTGGTTTTCATATTATAAAAATTGATGGGCAAAAAAACCATCAAAAATTTATTCAGGTTGCAACTTTTTCACGAAAAATTGAAGCTTCAGAGAAAACAGAAAATGAAGTTTTTGAAAAAGCTGAAACTTTTGCATCTGAATTATCATCAGGTAAAAATATTAATGATTTAGCTAAAGAAAGAAGCTATAATGTAAACCCTGTGTTAAACATTAAAACTTTAGATGATAATCTCTCTCAATTAGGATCTCAAAGACAAATTGTTCGTTGGACATTTGAAGAAAATGTAAAAATTAATGATATAAAACGATTTGACACAGACAATGGGTATACAGTAGTAATACTCAATAAAAAAAATAAAGCAGGATTGTCTGCAAAAGGAAAAAATGTACGCAGTATTGTATTAAATCAAAAGAAAGCTAATTTAATTAAAGAAAAATCAACAGGAGAAACTTTAGAAGAAATAGCAAAACAAAATAACACGATTGCCAGAACATCATTAGCAATTTCAAATGCAAGTCCGGCATTTTCTGGTGTTGGCAGGTTCACTAGTATTGCTGGTGTTGTTACCTCTCTAGAAGAGAATGTATTAACAAAAAATATTGTAGGCAAAAGTGGAGTTGTTTTTGCAATAGTTACAAAGAAAGTTTTACCTACTGAATTAAAAAATTATAATTCTAATAAAAAAATTCTTGAAAGAGCATTACAAAACAGAAATATTCAAATTTATAATGCTATAAAAAACAATTCAGAGATAGTTGATAATAGGGCTACCTTTTATTAATTCTAATATCTTTATTTTTTTACAGTTATTTATTTAACAGATATATCAAAAAAATAGCACATAAAGCGTATATTTTATGAAGATTTTATATATTTGTTAAATTATTAAATAAACTTTAAGCTTACATTACATTTAAACATAAGATTATAAATTAAAATTAATTACAATGAAACACTTAAAAAAAGTATTATTAATTCTTCTAGTTGTTGTTAGCTTCAGCAACTTGAATGCACAAGATGAAGACAACCCTTGGGCCATTGGTATTGGTACCAATGCAGTTGACTTCTATCCAACAGGAGCTGACCAACCTTTCGTTGGTGATTATTTCGATGATTTCTTTAATTTTGATGACCACTGGAATACAGCATCTGTAATCTCAAGAATTAGAGTTGGTCGCTATATCGGTAGTGGATTTGGAATTGGATTAGCTGCTTCATTTAATTCAGTTGATAAATATGGTGATTTTAAAGCACCTAGTGCTGATTCTTACTTTGGATTAGACTTTGATATTAGATACAATTTCCTTAAAAAAGGATGGTTTGATCCTTATCTATTAGTAGGTGGAGGTTATACTTGGCTAGACGAAGAAGGTAATGGGTCATTAAATGGTGGTTTAGGTATGAACTTCTGGTTCAATGATTTTGTAGGATTAAACGTTCAAACTATGTACAAACATTCATTTGATGAAGATGCAATGTTACCACATTTCCAACATGCTTTAGGTTTGACTTTCAAATTTGGAGGAAAAGATACTGATGGAGATGGTATTTATGACAAATATGATGATTGTCCTGATGTTGCTGGCTTAGAAGCTTTCAATGGTTGTCCAGATACGGATAGTGATGGTATTAAAGATTCTGAAGATGCTTGTCCAAATGAAGCAGGTTTAGCTGAACTTAATGGTTGTCCAGATAGAGATGGCGATGGTGTAGCTGACAAAGATGACAAATGTCCTGATGTTGCTGGTCCTGCTGAAAATAAAGGTTGTCCAGATAAAGATGGTGATGGTGTAATTGATCCAGATGATAATTGTGTTGATGTTGCTGGTCCTGCTGAAAACAAAGGTTGTCCTTGGCCAGATGCTGATGCTGATGGTGTTTTTGATAAAGACGATAGATGTCCTAACATAGCTGGTCCTGCTGAAAATCAAGGTTGTCCAATGGTAACTGAAGAAGTTCAAAAAGAAATTACTGATTTAGCAAGAGCTATTTACTTTAAAACTGGTAAATTTACATTTACTGACGAAACTCAAATTAGAATGGAAAAAATCGTTGGAATAATGAAAGCATATAATACTATTTCCTTTGAAGTACAAGGACATACAGATAGTCAAGGATCTGCTAAATTTAACCAAAATTTATCTCAAAAAAGAGCTGATGCTGTAAGAGATTATTTAGTTGAAAAAGGATTTCCTGCAGATAAGATAAAATCTGTTGGTTATGGAGAAGAAACCCCAATTGGTAACAATAAAACCAGTAAAGGTCGTCAAGAGAACAGAAGAGTTGAGATTTATTCTAAACGTTATTTAGATAAAAACAAATAAAAGTTTTTTTCTTATAAAGTTAAATCCATCACGCAAAGCGTGATGGATTTTTTTATACCTAATTTTGTAGTTTTGTTTTATGCAATCATTCCTATCAAAAGTTACTAATCAAGTATTATCTGATAATGAAAATATATCTAATTTAATATTTGTACTCCCAAGTAAAAGAGCTGGGTTGTTTTTAAAAACAGAAATAATAAAGCAATTAAAAAACTCTGTTATTCTTCCAAAAATATTAAGTATTGAAGAATTTATTGAAGAAATTTCTGGTGTTGATATTATTGAGAATATTGCATTAATATTTGAATTTTATAGAATCTACATTAAAAACTCTAAGAAAGAAAAAATTGATTCATTTGATGTTTTTTCTAAATGGGCAAATATTTTATTACATGATTTTAATGAAATTGATAGTAATTTAATTGATGCTAATAACATTTTAAGTTATATAAATGACAGTAAAAGATTAGAAAATTGGAATCTTCAAATTAACAAACAAACTTCATTAGCAAAAAATTATCTTGATTTTTTTGATGAAATTAAAATATATTATTCAAAATTATACAATCATCTCTTAAATAAAAATTTAGGTTATCAAGGTATATTATATCGTAAAGCTTTTGAAAACACAAATCTTTATATTAAACAAAATAGTGGTAATAAATATATTTTTGCTGGGTTTAACGCTTTAAATAAAGCTGAAGAAAATATATTCCATGAATTTTTAATAAATGATATAGCTGAAATTTATTGGGATACTGATGAGTTTTATTTTAAAAACAATAATGAAATAGGGAAATATTTTAAATTATATAACAATTGGAATTATTACTTTTCACATAAATTTAATTGGATTAAAAACAATCTAAATACTCCAAAAAATATAAGTATTCATGGAGTTCCAAAAAATATTACTCAAATAAAAAAAGTAGGTGATATTCTCCATCAAATAAAAAACAAGAAAAATAATCTGCAAAATACTGCTGTAATTTTAGGCAATGAAAAACTACTTCCTGTTTTACTAAACTCCTTACCTAAAGAATTAGAAAGTGCAAATATTACAATGGGGTATTCTTTACAAAATATTCCATTATCTAACTTATTTGAATTAATTTTTAAACTTCACATCAACAAAAAGAAATTTGATAAAAAGAGTTTTTATCACAAAGATTTCTTAAGCCTTTTGAAACACCCTGTATTACATCCGTTTTGGAATGATAATAAAGATTTTAAAACGAAGTTAAACACTTTAATCATTAAGAATAAAACAATATTTATTTCACAAAATGATATTCATAACTTGTTAAATCGTGAAATTGATCTGATAAATATTTTTAATATTCTATTTATAAATTGGGATAATAATATTGAGTCAATACTAAATAATTTTATATCAATTATTGATATTATAAAAAATAAAGATTCATTAAATTACCTCGAAAAAGAATATTTATTCAGGTTTAACAATATATTTCAGCAGCTAATAAATCTTAATAATGAATTTGGTTATATAAAAGATTTAAAAACACTTTACCAGTTTTACAAACAAATTTTAAAAACAGAAAGTTTATCTTTTCAAGGAGAGCCTCTTCAAGGATTACAAATAATGGGCATGTTAGAATCTCGTGTTTTAGATTTTGAAAATGTAATTATAACTTCTGTAAACGAAGGCTTTTTACCCTCAGGAAATACTCAAAATTCATTTATTCCTTATGATATTAAAATAGAAAAAGGATTACCTACATACAAAGAAAAAGACACCATATTTGCTTATCATTTTTATAGAATATTACACCGGGCAGAAAATGTATATTTATTATATAATACCGAAACCGACGATTTTGGTTCAGGTGAACAAAGTAGATTCATAACACAATTAGAAATTGCACAAGAAAATAAATCTTTGGAAAAAATAAACATCAACAAAAATATTGTTATCCGAAAACTTAAATCAAATTCAATACCATTAAAAGAGGTATACAAATCAGATAGCATCACAAACCAATTAAAAGAGGTTGCTAAAAAAGGACTTTCTCCTTCTTCATTAAGTCTTTATGTTAGAAATCCAATCGAATTTTATAAAAAGAAAATTTTAAAAATAAAAGAAATCGAAGAAATTGAAGAAACTATTGCCGCAAATACTTTTGGAACAATAATTCATGAAACCTTAAAAGAATTATATACTCCGTTTATTAGTAATTTCATTACTAAAGAGGATATAAAAGAAATGAAAATTAATTTAACTGAAGAAGTAACCAATCAATTTGAAAAATATTATTCATTAAAATCAATATCTTCCGGAAAAAATTATTTAACGTTTGAAATAGCTAAACAATTTCTACTCAATTTTTTAAATTATGAATTAGAAGAGTTGAAGAAAAATAAAAAAATAAAAATTTTAAAAATTGAAGAAGAATTAGAAGTTGATTATATTATAAATGAATTACCTTTTCCTATTAAATTAAAAGGAATAGTTGATAGAATTGACGAAGTAAATGGTACATTAAGAATCGTTGACTATAAAACGGGTAAAGTGCAATGGACAAATTTAAAATTTAAAGATTGGGACTTACTTTCAAGCGATTATAATTATAGTAAAAGTTTTCAGGTTTTGTTTTATGCATTTTTATATGCTAAAAGTAATAAACTAAATTTGGATAAACACAAAGTTGAAAGTGGTATTATTTCATTCAAAAATTTAAACTCAGGGTTTATGAAAGTTAATAATTCAATTATAAGTCAAAATGATATTAATGAATTTTCATTACAATTAAACAAATTAATTCTTGAAATTTACAATTCGGAAATTCCATTTTTAGAAAAAGAAATCACATATAAATATTATTAAAATGAGAGTAGTAAAAAATATTGCTATTAAAGGAAAACATCTAAAACCTATTGTAACCGATTTGTTTTATTTAGAAAATAATCTTCCAAAAAATATAGTAATATTTTGTCATGGATATAAAGGATATAAAGATTGGGGAGCCTGGAATTTAGTTGCAGAAGAGTTTGTAAAACAAAATTTTTTTTTTATTAAAATGAATTTTTCACATAATGGAGGCACCCTAAAACAACCCATAGATTTCCCTGATTTAGAGGCTTTTGGTAATAATAATTTTATTAAAGAATTAGACGATTTAGAATCTGTCATTAATTGGATATTTGATAATAAATCAATTCAAAATGAAATTAATCTACAAAACATTTCACTTATTGGTCATTCGCGAGGTGGAGGAACTGTTATTTTAAAAGCAAGTGAAGACAAAAGAATTAAAAAAGTAATTACTTGGGCAGGAATTTCTGATTTTGGTTCCAGATTTCCAACAGGAAATAATTTAAAAAAATGGAAAGATAATGGTGTTATCTATATAACTAATGCTCGTACCAACCAACAAATGCCTCACTATATTCAATTTTATACAGTTTTTGAAGAAAACAAAAAAAGATTGCATATTAAAAGTGCTGTTGAAAAATTAAACATTCCTTATTTAATAGTTCATGGCTCTAAAGATGAAACTGTTTTACTACAAGAAGCCAAAATTATAAATTCATGGAATTCCAAAAGTAATCTTTATATTATTGAAAATACAAACCATACTTTTGATAGCAAGCAACCTTGGGAAAATAAAAATCTACCTGATAATTTAAAAATAGCTGTTAATCAAACTATTCAATTCATAATTTCTCATTAATTTATTGAACTCATATTAAATTCAAAATACTGATTTATTGTGTTTTATATTTATTTATTAAAAAATAAATATAACTCTATTTAAATGTTAACCTTTTTAATTTCATTACACTAAAAGATGAAAATAAAATGGTACAAGAACTATATTTAATATAATTACAATATAAAAGAAAGAGTATTTTGGATGTATTGTTTCCTATTTATAGGAAAACAATAACTAAGAGTCAATTTTAATTGGCTCTTTTTTATTATACCTTATAAAAAATACGTAAATTATAGTCTGTTTTTTTTAAAGTTAAACCCCTAAATTCAAAATTATGAAATGGATCAAAGCAATTTTGTTAACCTTGGTAATAAGCATTTCGTTTTCATATGAATCTAATGCTCAATTTCTTAAAAAATTAAAACAAAAAGTCCAACAAGCGGCTGAAGAAGTTGTTATAGATAAAGCCAGTGAAAAAGCTGCTCAAGAAACAGGTAAAGCAATGGATAGTTTACTTGATATCGATTCTACTTACCAAAATAAAAATGAGAAACAACTGCAAAACATATTTATGCAAAATAATGCAAATATTACAGTTGAAGATGTTTATAATTTTAATAACAATGTCACTTATAAGATGACAATAATAAGCAATAATAAACCCTCTTCCATTGATTATAGTATGTGGTTTTCCGACAATAAAAATTATATGGCTACAGAAATGAAGAATATTAATACAGAGGATTCTAAAAACCAAAATGGTTCAATGGAAGTGCTAACCATTCTTGATGAAAAAAATCAAGCAATGATTATGATTATGGCAAAACAAAAAATGGCACAAATAATTTCTATGGACAAAATAAAAAATATTGAAATTGAAGAAGATGCCCAAAATATTGACACCTCTGTTCCTACTATTAAAAAAACTGGTAGAAGTAAAAAAATATTAGGATATAATTGTGAAGAATTTATTACACAAACAGATGAAGGTAAAGTAACATTTTGGATTACCCAGGACGTTAGATTATATCAAAAAAACATGTTCTTAAATTTAAGTAAATCTTTAGGAGGTAATCAATTTGATAAGATTCCTGAAACGGCAAAAGGTTTCATGATGGAAATGTTTTTTGAAGACACTTCAAATGGGGAAAATCATGGAGATAAATCCTCAATGATTGTCATTAGTATTTCTAAAAAAACAAAAGTCATAAATATTAAAGATTACCAAATCATGAACTTAAGTAGTTTTATGAAGAATTAGTTTTTATTAGCATTTTAATTTTTGAAGAGTCAATTTAATTGGCTCTTTTTTGTTTTTTGGACATATATAAAAATACATTATTAAATATTTCTATTTTCTTTTGTATTAAAAATACTTTTCAACAATAAATTTCTTACCATTAAAGCCGCAAGAAATATAAAAATTGTAATACTTTTTACTACTATATTTTCATTATAAACAAGTGTTGTGAATAAGTTTAGCTTTTAAAAATCAAGTATTTTTTTAATCTTTGTTTCGCTATAGATTACTATAGTAATTCACTGATTTTCAATTATAAAACTTTAAAAATGCCAAATACTGAACCTATTCTGCAACCCAACAAAGACCGTTTTGTTATTTTTCCAATTAAACATCATGACATTTGGGATTGGTATAAAAAGCAGGAAGCAAGCTTTTGGACTGCTGAAGAGGTAGATTTAGATCAAGATGTAATTGATTGGAATACAAAACTAACACTAGATGAAAAATATTTTATAAAACATATTTTAGCCTTTTTTGCTGCATCTGATGGTATTGTAAATGAAAATTTAGCTGAAAATTTTATTAGTGAAGTTCAATATCCTGAAGCTAAATTTTTCTATGGTTTTCAGTTAATGATGGAGCAAATTCACTCTGAAGTTTATTCATTATTGATAGACACCTACATTGATAACGAAAAAGAAAAAGATGAACTTTTTAGAGCTATTGAAATATTTCCAGCCATTACTAAAAAAGCCGAATGGGCTTTAAAATGGATTGAAAGTGATAGTTTTGCAGAAAGACTAATTGCCTTTTCCGCAGTTGAAGGTATATTCTTTTCTGGTGCTTTTTGTTCTATATTTTGGATGAAAAAAAGAGGATTGCTTCCTGGTTTAACTTTCTCAAACGAATTAATTAACCGAGATGAAGGTTTACACGCTGATTTTGCAGTGCATTTACACCAACATCATATTGTAAACAAAGTATCAAAAGAAAGAATTACCGAAATTTTAGTCAATGCTCTTGATATTGAACGAGTATTTATCACAGAGTCGCTACCTGTTAGCTTAATCGGAATGAATTCAAAATTAATGACACAATATCTTGAATTTGTGACCGATAGATTACTAGTTGAATATGGCTGTGAAAAAGTTTATAATGCAACCAATCCTTTTGACTTTATGGAAATGATATCATTAGAAGGGAAAACTAATTTCTTTGAAAAAAGAGTATCAGAATACCAAAAAGCAGGAGTAAAATCTGGAGGTACAGGGAATATTTCATTCGACGCTGATTTCTAATATTTTATTTTCCGATAATTTGTTTAATTATCAACAAAATAAGAATTTATAATTCTTAAATTTTTAACTTTTAATCCATTTTTAACATATGTATGTAGTAAAAAGAGACGGCAAAAGAGAGCCTGTAATGTTTGACAAAATTACGGCAAGAGTAAGAAAATTATGTTATGGTTTAAACAATTTAGTTGATCCAACTAAGGTTGCAATGATCCTCGGCTACCAGTCGCTGTTCCTGGTGGATATTGAGGGTTTTCCGCTGGGTCATGTGGTGGCCCCGCTGAACGTTAA